>CAZWDE010000225.1:0-5806 GCA_964632555.1 uncultured Limibaculum sp. | reverse complement strand
CCCACGAGATGGGCTTCGCCCGGCAGGTGGCGAACCGCGTGATCTTCATGGACCAGGGCCAGATCGTCGAGCAGAACGAGCCCGAGGAGTTCTTCCAGAACCCCAAGTCGGCGCGGACCAAGCTGTTCCTCAGCCAGATCCTCGGGCACTGAGCCGCCGCCCGGCCGGGCCCGGCCGCCGCGCCCATCGGCGTCCGGTGTGACGGGCATCACGGACACGCCCCGCCCGATCGGTTAACCATTGTGGCGGTGGCATGGCAGTCCCCCCCGTCTCTCCTTGTCGTGCTACCTGTACCCTCAGTGCGTTGCGTAGCCTGACCACCGCGTTGCGTGCCAAGCTGCTTGCCGCGATGCCCGCCTCCCCCATCGAGGCGGGCATCAAGCCTGCCGCGCGGCCAGCCGGTGGCGCCGGTCGGCGATCCGCTGGCGCACCAGCTCCACATGGCTCCGCACGAAATAGGCGTGCTCGCGATAGGCGAGCGGCAGCTTCATCGCCCGCAGCGCGTCCTCGACCGCGTCGAGACGGGCGTCGAGCGCCTCGAGCTCGGCCGGGTCGCGCGCGGCCGCGATGTCGAGATCGATCTCGCGCAGCGTGCGGTAATGGCGGAAGACCCGCCGGCGCACGGTGTACTCGTAGATCCCGGGGATCGCCCGCATCAGCGGCACCACGAGGAAGAGCACCGGCAGGAGCAGCAGCAGGAAGCTGTTGATCTGGGCGGCCACCCAATAGGGCAGGAGCTCCTCGAGCGGGCTCGGCCCGTCCTCGATGAGCGCGCGCGCGTGCGGGTTGAGCGGCGCGTCGACGGCGCGGAGCGACGGAAACTCGCGGCTGCCCGACAGCAGGCCCGGCGGCCCGTGGATGATCCGCGCCGCGCGCACGAGGCGGTTGACCAGCGCGGGGTGCAGCCCGTCGCGGGCGATCATCCGGGCGGGCGCGGCGAGGAGGGCGACGTCGCGGTCCGGCACCCGCCCGGCATAGTCGATCGCCCCGGCCGGCAGGGTGACGCGGACGAATTCCGGCAGGCGCCGCTCGAGCGCCGAGATGCGCTCGAGCGCGAGAAGCCCGATCCGCGGCTCGTCGAAAAGCGGCGCGAGATAGGCCGCCTCGATCGGCGCCACGAAGGCCGCGAGATCGACCTCGCCGGCGAGCAGGGCGTCGGCCGCGGCGCTGCCGCCGCGCGGATCGGGCCGCACCGCCTCGCCCGTCAGACCCATTGCCGTCTCGAGGCGGCGCCAGGCGAAGCGCGTGCCGCTGCCCTCGGGCCCGACCGCCACCCGGACGCGGGCCCAGTCGGTCGGGTCGGCCGAGACCGGCCGCCCGCCGCCCGCGAAAAGCAGCAGCGGCTCGACGAAGAGCGCGGCGATCGCCTCGGCCGGCGCGACGCCCTCGGGCATCGCGACCGGAACGCCGCCCTGCACCAGCGCGACGTCGGCCCGGTCCGTGCCAAGCAGCTCGACATTCTCGACCGAGCCCCGGGTGACGATCACCTCCGCCTCGATGCCGTCTTCCGCGAGCAGCGCCGCGTAGCGCTCGGAGAGCCCGTGATAGCCGCCGCCCGCCGGCCCCGAGGCGATGCGGACGCGCTCGGGCGGCAAAAGATCGAGCCGGTCCCAGGCCAGCGCGATCCCGGCGAGCCCCAGAAGCGCGGCCAGCACGTAGGCCCCGACGTTCTTCATCGTGCGGCCTCCCCGCGCCGGCCGGTGGCCCGGCCGCTCACTCCTCGCGCGCCATCAGCTCCCGCGGGCGCGCGAAATCGACGAAGTCGGCGCTGCGCGGCGCGATCTCGGCCCATCGCCCGGCGGGCACGAGGAAGACGGCGGCCGCGGCGGTCGGGAAATGCTCGAAGGCGCGCGCGCAGCGCGGCCGCACGCGGCCGTTGGCGAGAAGCCGGGTCAGCGCGCTCAGCCCCGGATTGTGCCCGATCAGCATGACCGCACCCTGCGCCTCGTCGATCTCCGCGAGCCGCGCGAGCATCGCCTGCGGGGTCGCGTGGTAGAGGCCGGGCTCGATCTCGGGCTCGGGCAGGTCCGGCACCTCTTCCGACATCAGGGCCGCGGTCTCGCGGGTGCGGAGCGAGGAGGAGCAGAGCACGCGGTCCGGCCGATGCCCGCGCTCGGCGAGCCAGCGCGCGATCACCGGCGACGCCTTCCGCCCCCGTGGCGCGAGCGGGCGGTCGTGATCCTCGAGATCGGGGTCCGTCCAGCTCGACTTGCCGTGACGCACCAGAATCACCTTCTTCATGTCAGGAATATGACGGGGAGCCCGGCCCCCGGGTCAACAGGAAGCGCCGGACGCCCCCGTCGACGGATCCTCGGCCGCGCGCCGCGCGGCGAGCACATGGGCCTCGCCCCAGTCGTGCAGCCCGGCGAGCACCGGCACAAGGGTCCGCCCGCGGGCGGTCAGGCTGTACTCGACCCGCGGCGGCACCTCGGCGAACACCTCGCGATGCACGAGCCCGTCGGCCTCGAGCTCGCGCAGCTGGTTCGCGAGCTGGCGCGGCGAGATCTTGGGGAACAGCCGGCCGATCTCGTTGAAGCGCCGCGTGCCCTCCGCGAGGCGGTAGAGGATCGAGCCCTTCCACTTGCCGCCGATGAGGTCGAGGGCCGCCTCGACCGGGCAGTCGACATAGTCCTCGTGGCGCTGCTTGCGTGTCATCCGCCCTCCCCATGGTGAAGAATAGCGCACCAGGCGCGGGATTTTTCCGTTCTTCCAAGGCGGCGCGAGGGCCCGGTATCTCGGGGCGACGCCCCACCCGAGACATAGGAGCCCCCCGATGCCCGACACCCTCTCCCCCGAGACCTACTGGCTCGCGCTCACCGCCCTCGCCACCGCGCTCATGTGGCTGCCGCACATCCTCTGGCTGATCGGCGACAAGGGCCTCGTCGGCGCGCTGATGGACGGCGAGCACGACATCACCTACACCGCGCCCTGGGCGGCGCGGGCCCATCGGGCGCACCGCAACGCGGTCGAGAACCTCGCGGTCTTCGCCGCGCTCGCGCTGGCGGTCGAGCTCTCCGGCGCGTCGAGCGCGCTGACCGCGCAGGCGGCCGCGGCGTTCTTCGCGCTGCGGATGGCGCATTTCGCGGTCTACGTGGCGGGGCTGCCGGTGATCCGCACCCTGCTGTTCTTCGGCGGCGTCGCGTGCCAGCTGATCCTCGGGCTCGCCGTGCTCGGCGTCGTCTGAGCTCAGGACGGGCGGGCGGCGCGGAGCGCCTCGGCCAGCCAGTCGGCGAGCGCCGCCGCGCTCGCCGGCGCCACGAGCTCGATCCGGAGCGGGTCGAGCGGGATCGGCGAGGGGCGCGCGCCCACGCCGAGGAGCGGGCCGAGCCGCGCGACCGGCCCCTCCGCGAGAAGCCCCGCCAGATCGCTCGCGGCGATCGCCTCGAGCGCGATGCGCCAATCCGGGACCCGCAGCGCGACCCGGCGCGAGAGGCCGAGCGCCGCGAGCGCGCGGTCCGCCGCGGCCGGCCCCGCGCGCCCCGATGGCGAGACCGCGACCTGGGGCAGCGCGGCGAACCGCGCGGGCGTCATTTCCCCCTCGAGGGCGGGCGCGCCGATCCGCGCCGCGAGGACCACGGGCTCGGCATAGATCGCCCGGCGCGCGAGCCCGGCGCCCGGGATCGCGCCGGCGCCCGCGAGGGCCGCGTCGACCGCGCCCTGCCGGAGGAGCCCGGCCGCCCGCGCGGCGTCGGCCGGCACCGCCTCGAGATCGAGCTCCGGCGCCTCGGCCCGGAGATGCGCCGCGAGGCCCGGCAGGAGCGTGAGCGCGGTGTTGCCCGAGAGGGCGAGGCGGAGCGGCCGGCCGAGCGCCCACGGCGCGGCGCCCCGCCCGCCGATCGCGGCCCGCGCCGCCGCCATGGCGGCCGCCACGTCGGGCCACATCGCCTCGGCCCGCGGCGTCGGTCGCATCGCCCCGCCCGCCCGCTCGAACAGCGGATCGCCGACGCGCCGGCGGAGGCGCGCGAGCGCGTGGCTCGCCGCCGGCTGGCTCAGCGCGATCCGGGTGGCCGCCCGGCCGACATGGCGCTCCTGCCAGAGCGCCTCGAAGAGCGCGAGCAGGTTGAGGTCGAGCCGCGCCGGCAGCGCGCGGTCATGCAGGGTGTGCATGATGGCAGGATAGACCGCGCATTGGCTGCATGGCCAGCGGTCGCGCAGGATCGCCCCGACATCGACCGGGAGGCGCGGATGCACATGACACGACGGGCGGCGCTGGCGGGCGCGGCGATGGCGGGGGCAACGGCAGGGGCGTCCGCGGCGGGTGGCGAGGCTCGGGGCAACGACGGGGTCTACGTCCACGAGCAGGGCGCGATGCGGCTCACCGTGCTCTCCGACGGGCAGATGGGCTTTCCCGCCTGGCCGGCCTACGCGCCCGACGCGTCCGAGGCGGCGGTGCACGCCGCGATGCGCCGCGAGGGGCTCGCGCCGCCGACCTACCGGCTCGACGCCAACGCGGTGCTGATCGAGACCGGCGGGCGGCGGCTCCTCGTCGACACCGGCTGGGGCGGCTTCGACCCCGCCGTCGGGCGCCTCCCGGCACGGCTCGCGGCGGCCGGCATCGCGCCGGCGACGATCGACACGGTGGTGCTGACGCATATCCACCCCGACCACGTCGGCGGGCTTCTCGACGCGGAGGGCCGGCCGGCCTTCCCCGCGGCCGAGATCGTGGTCGCCGAGGAGGAGCTCGCGCAGTGGCGCGCGCGGGACTTCGGCGCGATGCGAATCGGGGAGGGCTTCCGCCCGGTCTTCGAGACGGCCGCGGCGCGCGTGCTGGGGCTCGCCGACCGGCTCCGCCCGGTGGCCGGGGGCGCGACCCTCGCCGCGGGCGTGCGCGCGCTCGCCCTGCCGGGCCACACCGCGGGCCATATGGGCCTCCGTCTCGGCCCGGAGGCGGGCGAAGGCGCGATCGTCCTCGCCGGCGACGCGGTCCACGACCCGGCCTTCGACCTTGCCGAGCCCGGCTGGGCGACGGTCTTCGACCACGACCCGGCGCGGGCCGAGGCGACGCGGCGCGGGCTCCTCGCCGAGGCCGCGTCGAGCGGCGCGCGCCTTCTCGGCTATCACATGCCGTTTCCGGGGATCGGGCGGGTCGCGCCCGCCGGCCGCGGCTGGCGCTGGATCCCCGAGCGCTGGCGCGTCGGCTGAGCGGCGCTCACTCGATCGAGCAGGCGAGCACGCGGCTGACCTGCATGTAGGGGCGGCCGGACTGCGCGACCCAGCCGTCGAAGGCGGCCTGCACGGCGGCGAGATCCCGCTTCGAGGACGGCGCCTTCCCGACCACGCCCTCGCGCACGAGCGCGCGGCCGACATCGGTCGACAGCACGAAGCCGTCCTTGCCCATCGCGCGCAGCGCGTATTGCGCCGTGGTGCCGCCGAGCCGCCCGCCGCGCTTCTTCATCAGCTCGAGAAGCCCGACCTGGTCGGTCTCCGGCCAGTCGGCGATCGCCCGGGCCGCGCTGCCATGCCCGGCGGCGAGGTCGCGGAGGAAAACCGCGTTGTCGCGGATCGCCCGCGCCTTGGCCATGTGGCCGATGCCGCCCGCCTTGGCCGCGCGCTCGAGCGCCTCGTCGTCCATCGCCGCGCAGCGCGCCGGCTCGAAGCCGTGAAACGCCTCCTCGAAGGCGGGCCACTTGTCCTCCACCACGCGCCAGTTGAAGCCGGCGGCGAAGACGTGCTGGCAGAGCCGCGAGAGCCAGCGGTCGTCCGGCACCCCGGCCAGGTCGTCCCGCGGGCGCGGCACCGGCAGCGTCGCCTCGAAGGCCGCCGCCCCGCCCTTCCGCGCCGCCGCCATCGCAAACAGCTCGTCGAA
>CAZWDE010000224.1:0-5818 GCA_964632555.1 uncultured Limibaculum sp. | reverse complement strand
CCGTCGGCCACCGCCCGCCCGACCAGGTCACCCCCGCGATGCTCTGAGCCGGCCCCGCCCGGCCCCACCCCCGACCTGCCAGACAAGCGAGGCACCCCATGGCTGACGGACAACGCGAGATCATGATCGCGACGCCGACATCGGACGGCATCTGCACCACCGGCTATGTCGAGAGCATCGTCGCCGCGATCGAGGCGATCCACGCCGCCGGCTTCCGTCACCGCTTCGCGACGCTCGACTATTTCGACGTGATCACCTCGCGCAACCACCTCGCGATGTTCGCCCTGCGGCAGGACACGATCAGCCACCTGCTGTTCATCGACAACGACATGCGGGTGCACAAGCACGTGTTCCAGCGGCTGATCGCCTCCGACAAGCCGGTGGTCGGCGCGATCTACACGCGGCGCAAGTTCGACCTCGAGGCCTACGCGCAGGCGCGGATCAAGGGCCACCCGCACGACGCGGCGCGCGCTCTGGCGAGCCCGTGGATCCTGAGGATCAAGCCGGGCAAGGTGCCGCTCGGGCAGGACATCCTGCCGGTCGAGGGCATCGGCTTCGGCGCGGCGCTCGTCTCGACCCGCCTGATGCGCGCCATGATCGACGCCGGGATCCTCGAGCAGCGCCCCGCCCTGCCCGAGGCCAAGTTCGGCGACAACGCCAAGGTGTGGGACTTCTTCGGCGAGATCCCGCTCGCGGGCGGCGGCGCGCTGTCGGACGACTTCTCGTTCTGCAAGCGGGCCAACGACACGATGGCGAACGCGGTCTGGGGCTATGCCGGGCCCGGCATCTCGCACCAGGGGCATTTCGACTACGGGGCCGACTTCAAGGCCCGGCTGCGGGCGCTCGCGAGCGAGAACGCCCAGAAGGAGAGCCCCGCCGAGGGTGCGGCCGCGGCCGGCGCGCCCCCCGCGGGCGGCGACGGCACCGCCTGAGCGCGCCTCAGGCCAGCTGGTCGCGCAGCCTCTCGAGGAACTGGACCGAGGGGCTCTCGACCCTCAGCCGCGTCTGCGTCCCGTCGTAGCTCAGATGCACGATCGCCGCCTGATCGCGGGACTCGGGCTGCAGCGCGCTGATGCTGACATTCGCCGTCTCGGCCTCGTCGGCGTAGAAGCGCACGGCCTCCTCGCGGTCGTCGGCCGGGCCGAAGCGCCGGGTGATCTGGTCGCGCGTCAGGCTGGCCCGACGCACCTCCCAGTCGATGCGGTGGAGACCGATCGGCGCGGCGGCGATCCTCAGCGCCTCGACGAGCTTGTCGATGTCGAGCTTGCCCGGCCGGGCCGCGTTCCACTCGGCGTCCATGCCGCCTCCCCCGCCGCGCCCTCAGCCGCAGCGGCTCTGCGCGCTCTCGAGCGCCGCCGTGAAGCCGAGCAGCGAGAACGTGTCGACCGTGGTCGTGCCGCGCGAGGAGACGCCCTCGATCACCGCGTCGACCCCAGCCTTGAAGGAGGCGACCGCCTTGGCGTCTTCCTCCGGCCCGCGCAGCCACGCGTTCTCGCCATTGGTGAACATCGTGTAACGCGTCGATCCGACGCGCGCCTCGACCTCCGAGCCGTCGCGGAACGGATAGCCCGCGATGAAGGACACCTCGCCCTCGACGCCGTCGCTCGGCCGCACGGCCACCATCAGGAAGATGTCGCCGCGGTTCACGGTCACCTGCTTGCCGCCGCGCAGCGCCACCGACTTGGTCGGCCGCGACACGATCCAGCAGATCTTGCTGCCGTCGCGCTCCACCTGGAAGACCGACCAGTCGCGCTGGACGTCCACCCGGTTCTGCGTCTGCGCCGCCGCGGGGATCGTCGCCGCCGCGATCAGCAGCAGCAGCGACGCTCGGAGAAATCCGTACATGCTCGCCTCTTTCGCCAGCCCCTTCGGCTCTTGCGCGGCCTTGCCCGGGGCGATCCTTTGCCTCACACTCGCCGCGCGCAACATAGCGCAGGACCGCACGGGAAGGCCAGCCCGCGCGGCCGGCCGGGCCGGCCCGAGACGCGGCCCGACCCACCCGCCCCAGGGCAGCGCGCGAGGACCTCTCCCGATGGCGACGCTCTCCGATGGTTCAGACGCCGGCGCCGACGGCCCGGCCCAGGCGCCCGGCGGCGCGAACGGCACCGGCCCGTCGGACGAGGCGCTGATCGAGGCGGTGGCGCGCCGGCGCGACCGGGCGGCCTTCGCCACGCTCTTCGAGCGCTATGCCGGGCGCGTGAAGGCGTTCCTGATGCGCGGCGGCGCCGGCGAGACCGCGGCCGAGGAGGCGGCGCAGGAGGTGATGATCGCGCTCTGGCGCCGCGCCGAGACCTTCGACCCGCGCAAGGCCGCGCCGGCCACGTGGATCTTCACCATCGCGCGCAACAAGCGCGTCGACCTGCTGCGCCGCGAGATCCGCCGCCTGCCCGATCCCGCCGATCCGCTGCTGCTGCCCGAGCCCGTGGCGGGGCCGGACCGCGACCTCGGGGCGGCCGAGCGCGACGCCCGCGTGCGCCGCGCGATCGGCGCGCTCGGGGCCGAGCAGCGCGAGGTGGTGCGCATGGCGTTCTTCTCCGAGATGAGCCACTCCGAGATCGCCGAGGCGCTCGGCCTGCCGCTCGGCACCGTGAAGTCACGCCTCCGCCTCGCCTTCCAGCGGCTGCGCAGCGATCTCGGCAGCGCCTTCTGGACCGAGCTGATCGATGACTGAGACGGGCGGCGGGCCCGCCGATCCCGTCCTCGCCGAGCTCTGGCGCGGCGGCGTGCTGGAGAGCGTCCACCGCGGCGCGGCGGCGGTCGCCGCGCCCGGCGGGCTCGTCGAGAGCTGGGGCGAGGTGCGCCGCCCGGTGCTGCCGCGCTCGGCCCTCAAGCCGCTGCAGGCGCTCGCCCTCGTGGAGAGCGGGGCGGCCGACGCCCGGCGCCTCGGATCCGAGGAGCTGGCGCTCGCCTGCGCCTCGCACAGCGGCACGCCGGCGCACACCGAGCGCGTGGCCGGCTGGCTGGCCGCGCTCGGCCTCGCCCCCGGCGATCTCGGCTGCGGCGCGCATCCGCCCCTCGACGGGCGCGCCCGGGCCGCGCTCCGCCTCGCCGGCGTGGAGCCGAGCCCGGTGCACCATCAGTGCTCCGGCAAGCATTGCGGCTTCCTCACCCTCGCCGTCCATCTGGGCGCCGAACCGCGCCGCTATCTCGAGCCCGACGGCCCCGTGCAGGCGCGGGTGCGCGCGGCGATCGAGGAGGTCGCGGACGAGACCGTGACCGCCACGGTGATCGACGGCTGCTCGGCGCCCGCGCACGCGCTCTCGCTCGCCGCGCTGGCCCGCGCCATGGCCCGCCTCGCCCGGCCGGAGACGCTGGCGGGCCGCCGCGCCGAGGCCGCGCGACGGCTCGTCGCGGCGATGAAGGCGCATCCCGAGCTGATCGGCGGGCCGGGGCGCGACGCCACCCGCTTCACCCGCGACGCGGCCGCCGGGGCGGTGGCGAAGACGGGCGCCGAGGGCTGCTTCGTCGCCGCGCTGCCGGCGGCCGGGATCGGCATCGCGCTCAAGATCGCCGACGGCGCGGAGCGCGCGGCCGCGGTGGCGATGGCGGGCTTGCTGGCGCGCGCCGGCGCCCTCGCGCCCGACGAGGCCGACCGCCCGGTCCTCACCACCCGGGGCGCCGAGGCGAGCCGCCTGCGCGCCGCGGCCGCGCTACTCGGCTGAGGCGGCCAGCCGCGCCGCGCGGATCGCCTGATACTCCCGCCAGATCACGTAAAGGCCTGCGCCGATGATCATCGCGACGCCCACGAGCGCCGCCGGCTCGATCGCCTCGCCGAACACCGCCGCGCCCACCGCCATGCCGAAGACCATCTGCAGATAGATCAGCGGCTGGATGCGGAACGCCTCGGTCGCGTCGAGCGCGCGGATCAGGAAATAGTGCCCGCTCATGCCGGTGACGCAGAGCAGCGCCATCCACGCCCAGTCGGTCGGGATCATCGAGGTCCAGAAGAACGGGCCGACCGCCGTCATGAACACCGCCCCCGCGATCCCGGTGTAGAAGAACGAGGCGCGGCTGTGCCCGTCGGCGCGGTTGGCGAGGCGGGTCAGCACGCCGTAGACCGCGAACATCAGCGCCGCGAGGAGCGCAACGAGCGAGCGCGTGTCGAAGACCTCGGCGCCGGGGCGCAGGATCACGATCACGCCCGCGAAGCCGACCGCCACCGCCGCGAGCCGCCGCCAGCCCACCGCCTCGCCCAGCACCGGGATCGCGAGCAGCGTCGCCAGGAGCGGATGGAGCGCGAAGACCGACTGCGTCGCGCCCAGCCCGATCAGGTCGAAGGCGGTGACGATCACCATGATCTGCGCCGCAAGCAGCACGCCCCGCACGCACTGCACCACCGGCACCCGCGTCCGGATGGCGCCGCGCAGGCCGCCCGGCCCGCGGCTCGCCAGCGCCATCACGAAGGCCGCGAAGAACCAGTAGCGGATCATCACGAAGAACGGCACCGGGTAGGACGCGGCGAGATGCTTCGAGATGCCGTCCTGGAAGGCGAAGAGCGTGACCGCGAGGAGCGCGAAGCGGATGCCCGTGGCGGCCCCGCTCATCGCGACGGGCCTCGGGCGTCGGGTGTCGTCGGGATCGTCATGGCGTCCTCCTCGGCTGCCGAGAGAAGGGCGCGCGGGCCGCGCTTGGCAAGCGAAATCCGCCGCGTCGCCGCCGCCCGGCGCCGCGCCCCGGGCGATGTCGGCGCTCCGCCACAATTCCGACACAATTAACGCTGCGTTATCACGGAATGTTCGCCACGCGATCACGACCGGTTTCCCGCGCCCCGCGCGCGACACCTCGGGCGGCCGCGCGCCGGCGCGGACCTGGATGGTCGCGCGCCGCCCTCCTCGCCGCGGCGGTCGCCCTGCCGGCGGGCGGCGCGGAGGCGGTCACCTTCCTGCTGTTCGAGGTCGAGGCCGGCGAGCGGTTCCGGGACACCCGGCCGGGCCTGCCCGACACCGCCGCGGCGCCCGACGCGACGGCGGGCGGCGGCGCGCTCGGCCCGGTGCTGCGCGAGGCGGCCGATCTCTGGTCGGCGGCGCTCCCCGGGCCCGGCCTCGTCGCGGTGGAATTCGGCTTCGCGCCGCTCGACGGCGACCGGCTGGGCGTGGCGACGCGCAACACGGCCCGCCTCGGCGACGGCACGCAGATCCCCTTCGGCACCGTGCGCTTCGACGCCACCCGGTCCGGGCCGCCGGGCCTCGGCTTCTTCCTCGACCCGACGCCCGGCGAGCACGGCGAGTTCGGCGGCGCGCCGGGAGCGGTCGACGCGGCCGACGCGACGCGGCGCCACACCGACGTCGCGAACGCACACGGACAGACCGTCCGTCTCAACACCGCGCGGTTCTTCGACCGGCCCTCGGGCGCGGCCGTCGCGCGGTACGATCTCCTCACCGTCGCGCTCCACGAGATCGCCCATGTGCTCGGGTTCGGCGATCCCGGGGTCCCGGTGTTCGACGACGCCACCGCGCCCGGCGGGCCCGGCTTCGACGGCGCCGGGCTCGCCATCACGCGGCCCGGGATCTTCGAGGGCCTGACCCTGCCGACCACGCCCGAGGGCGGCGGGCACCTCGACCTCGCCGACGCGCTGATGGCCGAAACGCTGGTGCCGGGCCGCCGCGTCCTGCCGTCCGACGCGGACATCCTCGCGGTGGCCGAGCTCGGCGACTTTCCCGAGGTCGTGCTCTCCGGCGGATCGGCGCTGGCGACGCGCGTGCCGTTGCCGCCCGCCCTCGCGCCCTTCCTCCTCGCGCTCGCGGGCCTCGGCGCGGCCGCCGCCGGGGCGCGGCGCGCCCGACGCGACCCTGACCGCCCGCGCCGCCGGCCGAGGCGC
>CAZWDE010000223.1:0-5831 GCA_964632555.1 uncultured Limibaculum sp. | reverse complement strand
AATTCTGTTTAGCCACAATGTCTTAGATTTTGCGGATGGTGGAGCCAAGGGGAGTCGAACCCCTGACCTCTTGAATGCCATTCAAGCGCTCTCCCAACTGAGCTATGGCCCCGGCATCCGCGTGCGCAGCATCTACGTCGTCGGCCGCGGAGGCGCAAGGGGGAAACCGCGGCCGGCGGGCGGTCAGGTCTGCTCGTCGTCCTCCGAGGCGACGTCGTCGAGCCCTTCGAGGCCGGTGTCCTCCTCGTCGTCCTCGAGCAGCGGATCGTCGTCGAAATCCGAGAGGTCGCTGTCGTCGGCCGAGGTGTCGTCCTCGCCCGACCCGCTGTCGTCCTCCTCGTCGTCCTCGACCAGCTCCTCGCTTTCGTCGGGGGCGGCGGCCGGCTCGGCGGCCTCGTCCGCCTCCTCGACCTCCTCGGTGTCGTCGTCCTCGACGAGCTCGTCGTCCGCCGCCACGGCGGCCGCGGCGGTGGCCAGCTCGGGCTTCAGGCGCTTCGGCCGCGCGACGAGCGAGGCGTCGAAGACCGCGCCGCAGACCGGGCAGGTGATCGGGTCGCGCAGCAGGTCGTAGTAGCGGGCCGCGCAGGAGGGGCAGGTGCGCTTGACGCCCCATTCCGGTTTCGGCATCGGATGTCCTTCGGCTGTCGATTTCCGCGGAGGAGCGATCGCCTGCCATATCGCGCACGCCTTGTCAAAGCCCCGCCGGAAGGGGCGCGCGGCGGCGTTCGATTGTGCAGGTGCGAAAGGGGGCTTGCCGGGCCTGCCGCCGCGTCCTAGTCTGCCATGGGGCAGGGTGGAGGTCCGTCGAATGCTGTATCACGTCTACGAGTACACCCACGCGGCCATGGGCCCGCTCCGAAGCGTCGCCCGCGCGAGCTCGGTGGCGCTGAAGAACCCGTTCAACCCGTTCTCGCAGACCCTGCCGGCGCGGGTGACCGCGGCCGCCTGCGAGATGTTCGTGCACGCGACCAAGCGCTACGGCAAGCCCGAGTTCGGCATCGCCGAGACCGAGGTGCAGGGCGAGCCGGTCGCGGTCGCCGAGGAGGTGGTGGCCGAGCGGCCGTTCTGCCGCCTGCTGCATTTCCGCCGCGAGAGCGTGATCGCCGAGGTGCGCAACGACCCCAAGGTGCTGGTGGTGGCGCCGATGTCGGGCCATTTCGCGACGCTCCTGCGCGGCACGGTCGAGGCCATGCTGCCCGAGCACGAGGTCTACGTCACCGACTGGACGGACGCGCGCGACGTGCCGCTGACCGAGGGGCGCTTCGACCTCGCCGACTACACCGACTACGTGACCGAGTTCTGCGAGATCCTCGCCGAGGGCGGCGAGCGCCCGGCGGTGATGGCGGTCTGCCAGCCCGGCGTGCCGTGCCTCGTCTCGGCCGCCCTGATGGCCGAGGACCGGAGCCCGGCCCGGCCCTCGGCGCTCGTCCTGATGGGCAGCCCGATCGACACCCGTGTCAACCCGACCGAGCCCAACGTGCTCGCGACCACGCGCCCGCTCTCCTGGTTCGAGAAGAACGTCATCGGCGTCGTGCCCTGGCCCAATCGCGGGTTCCTGCGCCGGGTCTATCCGGGCTTCCTGCAGCTCTCGGGCTTCATGCAGATGAACCTCGACCGGCACATGGACGCCCATGTCGACCAGTTCCGCAACCTCGTGCGGGGCGACGGCGACAGCGCGGCGGCGCACCGGGCGTTCTACGACGAGTATCTCGCGGTGATGGACCTGACCGCGGAGTTCTACCTCCAGACGGTCGAGGAGGTGTTCCAGAAGCACGCGCTGCCGAAGGGCGAGTTCACCCATCGCGGGCGGCCCGTGCGCCCCGAGGCGATCGCCGACATCGCCCTGATGACCATCGAGGGCGAGCGCGACGACATCACCGGGCGCGGCCAGACCGAGGCGGCGCAGCACCTCACCCCCCGCCTGCCCGACCAGAAGAAGCTCCACTACGTGCAGGCCAAGGTCGGGCACTATGGCGTGTTCAACGGCTCGCGCTTCCGCGGCCACATCCAGCCGAAGATCCGCGACTTCGTCCGCGCCAACCGCGCGATGGTCGACGGGCGCGTGCTGGCGGCGAACGCGGCCGAGTGAGCCCGGCGCGCGACGGCGGCTAGCCCCGTGCGGCTCTGGCGCCGGCGGCCGCTGCCGGCCGAAATCCGCCTCTCCGATCCCCCGGTGGCCGTGCGCCTGCGCGTGCTCGCGCGGGCGCGGCGCTTCACGCTCCGCCCGGTCGCCGGAGGCGGGGCGGTTCTGACGCTGCCCGAGGGGGTGCGGGAGGCCGAGGCGCGCGACTTCCTCGCCCGCCATGCCGGGTGGCTGCGGGAGGCGCTCGGGCGCCAGCCCGAACCGATCCGGGTCGCGCTCGGCACGCCGCTGCCGGTCGACGGCCGGGCGGCGGAGATCGCGGCGCGGCCGGGGCGGGGGCCGGCGCGGCTCGAGGACGGCCGGCTTCTCGTGCCGGCCGGCGCGGCCGCCGGGCCGGCGGCGCGCGCGTTTCTCAAGGCGCGCGCCCGGGCGCGCATCGCCCCGCTCGCCGAGGCCCATGCCGCGGCGCTCGGTCGCCCGATCGCGGCGATCGCCTTCCGCGACACGCGTTCGCGCTGGGGTTCGTGCTCGGCGGCCGGGCGGCTCGCCTTCTCCTGGCGCATCGCGATGGCGCCGCCCGAGGTTCAGGCCTATCTGGCCGCGCACGAGGCCGCGCATCTCGTCGAGATGAACCACGCGCCCGCCTTCTGGCAGGTGGTGGCGCGGCTGATGCCCGATCACGCCGCGCCCAAGGCCTGGCTCCGGCGCGAGGGCCGGGCGCTGCACCGCTACCGGTTCGACTGAGCCCTCAGCGGTCGGCCCCCGGCTGCGGCAGCGAGGTGCCGTTGGGCCCGCGCCCGACCTCCGTCGGCGGCTCCGCGCTCTCCGACGCGCCGAGGCCGCGGAGCACGTCGTCGAACACGCGCTCGACGAGGCTCGCCTCGCGGCGGCCCTCCCCCGCATCGGCGGCCGCGACCCGCGGCGCGGGGGCGCCGCCCGGCTCCATCGCCAGCGGCACGGGCGCGAGCCCCTCGTGGAGCCGCGCCGCCACGGCGCGCCAGATGTCGGCCGGCAGCCCGCCGCCGGTGACGCCCGTGAGCGGCGTGTTGTCGTCGTTGCCCATCCACACGCCGATCGCATAGGCCCCCGTGAAGCCGATGAACCAGGCGTCGCGCGCGGCCTGCGTCGTGCCGGTCTTGCCCGCCACCTCCCAGCCGGGCAGGCGGGCGCGCCGCCCCGTGCCGCGCTCGACGACGCCGTGCATCATGTGCGTGAGCTGCCGCGCCGACGCGCCCGAGATCACCGCCTGCCCCGGCTCGGCCCGGTCGCGCAGGAGCGGCTGGCGGTCGTCGCGCAGGCGGAGCGCGCGGAGCCCCGTCGGGCGCACCCGCCGGCCCTCGGAGGCGATGGTGGCGTAGAGCCCGGTCATCTCGACGAGCGTCGCCTCCGAGGTGCCGAGCGCGACCGACGGGCCCTCGGCGATCGGCGTCGTCAGCCCCATCTCGGCGGCGAGCGCGCGCACCCGCTCGCGCCCGACGCGCTCCGAGAGCCGGACCGCCACCGTGTTGATCGAGCGCGCCAGCGCCTCCTCGAGCGTCACCGGCCCGCGATAGCCGCCGCCGTAGTTCTCCGGGCTCCAGCCGCGGATCGCGATCGGCGCGTCCTCCACGACGCTGCGGGGCGAGAACCCGGCCTCGAGCGCGGCGGCGTAGACCACCGGCTTGAAGGCGCTGCCGGTCTGGCGCATCGCCTGCGCCGCGCGGTTGAAGCGGCCGGCCTTGTCGTCGCGCCCGCCGACCATCGCGCGCACCGCGCCGTCCGTGTCCATCACCACGATCGCGGCCTGCGCCGTGCTGCCCTCGCGCACCTTCTCGGCGTAGATCTCGGCGAGCCCCGCCTCGGCGGCGGCCTGCGCGCGCGGATCGAAGCTCGTCTCGATCACCACGTCCTCGGTGGTGCGCCGCGCGAGATAGTCGGGCACGGTCTCCAGCACCCAGTCGGCGAAGGCGTCGCCGGCGCCCGCCTCGGCCGCGCGGCTGAGCCCCGCCGGGTTGGCGAGCGCCTCGAAGACCTGCGCGTCGTTGAGGAACCCCTGCTCGTGCATCAGCCGCACGATCACCGAGGCGCGGCCCTGCGCGGCGTCGATGTCGCGCGTCGGCGCATAGCGCGAGGGCGCGCGCAGGAGACCCGCCAGCATCGCCGCCTCGGCCGGGCCGAGCGCGCGCGCCGACTTGCCGAAATAGCGCTGGGCCGCCGCCTCGAACCCGTAGGTGCCGGCGCCGAGATAGACCCGGTTGAGATAGATCGAGAGGATCTCGGCCTTGGAGTAGCGGAGCTCGAGCGCGAGGGCCATCGGCACCTCCTTGAGCTTGCGCTCGAGGCTCCGCTCGGCGTCGAGGAAGACGTTCTTGGCGACCTGCTGGGTGAGCGTCGAGCCCCCCTGCACGACACGCCCGGCCTCGAGATTGGCCCAGAGCGCGCGCGCGATGCCGCGCGGGTCGATCCCCGCGTGGTCCCAGAACCGGCGGTCCTCGGCGGCGATCACGGCGTGCACGAGGTGCGGCGAGACGTCGTCGGCCCGCAGCGCGCCGCCATACTGCTCGCCGCGCCATGCGAAGACGCTGCCGTGCCGGTCGAGCAGCGTGACCGAGCCGGTGGCGCGCCCGTCGAGCAGCGCCGAGGCGGGCGGCAGCTGCGCGTAGAAATGCGCCGTCGCGCCGGCGAGGATGAGGGCCAGCACCGCGCCCGCGCGCCAGGCGAGGCGCCAGAGCAGGCGCCCGGCGCCGAGCACCGCGGCCCGCACGAGGCGCCCGAGCGGCCCCGGCTCGGACCGCGACGCGCCGTCCCGCGGGCGCGCCGGGCGGGCGGGCCGCGCGGCGGGGTCCGCGCCCCCGCGCCGTCTCGTCCGACGCTCGTCCGCCCGCTTGCCCCGCGCCATCGCCATCACCCCGCCGTCCCGGTCCGCCGGCCATAACTCAGCCGGCGCGCGCGTGCCACCGCCGTGCCCGCCTGCCCAAATCGCGGGCACTGCCTACGCACTCGGCAGCCCGGGCGCCCCGGGCGCCGTCGGCAATGCCGCGCCGCCCCGCCAGTCTCCTGAAAATATGGGAGAATTTGCGGCGACCGGACCGGCATCACCGACTGGCACCGATCTTGAAATCCCCGCTTCGGGCTGGGCCGATCCAGTCTCGTCAGATCGAGGAGAGACATGAAACTGATCGTTGCTGTCATCAAGCCCTTCAAGCTCGAGGAGGTCCGGCAGGCGCTGACGCAGTCGGGTGTCCAGGGGCTGATGGTCTCGGAGGTCAAGGGCTACGGCCGACAAAGCGGGCACACCGAGATCTACCGCGGCGCCGAATACGTCGTGAACTTCGTGCCGAAGATCAAGATCGAGATGGTGGTCGCCGACGACCGGGTCGACGCGGTGATCGAGACCATCAGTTCGGCCGCCCGCACCGGCAAGATCGGCGACGGCAAGATCTTCGTCGCCCCCGTCGAGCAGGCCATTCGCGTGCGCACCGACGAGCGCGACGAAGACGCTCTCTGATCCGAAGCCCAACTGGAAGGTATGACACCCATGAAGATTTCGTCGCTCCTCACGCTCGCCTGCGCCGCGACGGCCCTCGCCGTGCCCGCGCTCGCCCAGGAGGCCACGGAGGCCGCCGCCGCGCCCGCCGCGCCGGCCGCGGTGCCGGAGCACTCCGTGTTCATCTTCAACTCGCTCCTCTTCCTCATCGGCGGCTTCCTCGTCATGTTCATGGCGGCGGGCTTCTGCATGCTCGAGGCGGGGCTGGTGCGCTCGGAGAAC
>CAZWDE010000222.1:0-5888 GCA_964632555.1 uncultured Limibaculum sp. | reverse complement strand
CGACATGCATTTGCTCGGGTCGCTCAAGCCCGCCTTCCAGCAGATCGGCGAGCAGATGCCTGGCTTCGACGCGGTGGCGCTGTTGAAGTACCCCCATCTCGAGCGGATCAATCACGTCCACCACGCCGGCAACTCCTCCGGCATCGTCGACGGGGCGGCCGCGGTGCTGGTCGGCTCGCGCGAGGCGGGCGAGCGGCTCGGGCTTCGCCCGCGCGCGCGGATCCGCGCCACGGCCCGCGTCGGGACCGACCCGACGATCATGCTGACGGGCCCGGTGCCCGCCACCGAGAAGGCGCTGAAGGCCGCGGGCATGGCGATCGGCGACATCGAGATCGCCGAGGTCAACGAGGCGTTCTCCTCGATCGTGCTCCGCTTCCTGCAGGCCTTCGGCGCCGACCACGCCCGCGTCAACGTCAACGGCGGGGCCATCGCCTTCGGCCACCCGCTCGGCGCGACCGGGGCGATGATCCTCGGCACGCTGATCGACGAGATGGAGCGGAGCGACCGCGCGACCGGGCTCGCCACCCTCTGCGTCGCCTCGGGCATGGGCGCGGCCACCGTCGTGGAGCGCGTCTGATGGCCGTCATGCTCGCCGCGTCGCCGGTTCCGCCGCCGGCGCGGCCCGGCGGCCGGAAGGCCCGCGCGGCGGCGCTGGCTTTCGGCGCGGTGCTGCTCTGGGCCCTCTGGCCGACGCTCGGCACGCTCGCCCAACCCGCGCCGCCCTTCCTGGTGCTCGGCCTCGGCGCGGCGGTCGGCTATGCCTGCGCCATCGCCGGCGGGGCCGCATCCGGCAGGCTCGACGCCTTCATCGCCGTTCCGGCACCGATCCTCGTGCTCGTCACCGTCGGCATCCTCGGGAACAACGCCCTCTACCTGTCGGCCATGCCGCGCATCGGCCCGGCCGAGGCCAATCTCGTGCACTATCTCTGGCCGGTGATGCTGGCGGGGCTCGGCGCGGTCTCGGGGCGGGCGCGGCTCGGGCTGACCGCGGCGCTCGGCATCGGGCTCGCCTTCGCCGGCGTCGGGGTCGTGATCGCGCCCGGTCTCGGCGCTCCGGGCGACACGGCGGGTGCGGCCGCCGGGCCGTCTCTCGCCGGATACGCGCTCGGGGTGTCGGGCGCGCTCGTCTTCGCGGTCTACGCCTTCCTGCGCGCGTCGGCCCGCGGCGCGACCGATGCGGTGGGCCCCGCGCTCGGCCCGATCGCGCTGGTGGCCCTCGGGCTGCATCTGGCCGTCGAGGCGCCCGTGGCGCTCGCGGCGCCCCAGCTCGTCGCGATCGCGCTGATCGGCATCGGGCCGCTCGGCCTCTCCAACATGCTGTGGGACCGGGCCTGCCGCACCGGCGAGCTGCCGACCATCGCGGCCATCGCCTATGCCACGCCGGTGTTCGCGGTGCTGATGCTCGCGGCGGCCGGGCTGTCGGCCCTGCGCGTCTCGCTCGCGGTCGGGGCATTCATGGTGGTGGCCGGAGCGCTCCTCGCCGCCCGGCCGACTGGCGGGAGGCGCTGATGCCGAAGATCGACATCCTCGCGGCCCCGGTCACCGAGGGGTCGGACTACCCGGCCGAGTACGCCGCGCCGTTCGCCGAGCGGGTGCGCCGGCGGCTCGGCGACGCGGCGGGGATCCGGGCCTTCGGCGTCAACCTCACCACCCTGCCGCCCGGCGCGCGCTCCTCGCTCCGGCACTGGCACGAGGTCGAGGAGGAGATGGTCGTCGTCCTCGCGGGCGAGCTGACGCTGATCGAGGACGCGGCCGAGACGCGCCTCGGCCCGGGCGACGCGGCGGGCTTCCCGGCGGGCGTCGCCAACGGCCACTGCTTCGAGAACCGGGGCGACAGGCCGGCCGTCTACCTCGAGATCGGCACCCGCCCGGCCGAGGACCGTTGCCACTATTCCGATGTCGACCTCCTCTGCCACGACGCGGACGGCCGAACATGGTTCACCCGGCGCGACGGCACCCCGGCGGGCTGAGCCCCCTTGGCCCGCCGCCGCCCGGCCCCGGGGCCGGCCGCTGGAGACGAAGGAGACGGGCGTGCTTCTGCGCGAGTTCTTCGAGGGCTACCGCTCGGCGCTCGAACGCGGCGACGCGGCCGCGCTCGCCGAGGCCTACGACGTGCCGCTGACGGTGATCCGCCCGGACCGCACCGTGACGGTGCCGGACCGCGAGCGGCTGACCCGCGAGCTCGCGAAGATCGTCGACACCTATCTCTGGGCCGGCATGGCGCGGCTCGAGATGGCGCGCTTCGAGGAGGTGGGCTTCGAGCAGAGCCTCGGGATCGTCAACGTCACCTGGCGGCCGCGGGACCGCGCCGGCGCGGCGATCACCGAGGTCGACACCACCTACACCGTGCGGGGCTTGCCCGACGGCTTCCGCATCGCCACCGTCACCGCGCACAACGAGGAGGAGCGGCGCCTGCCGCTCGTCCGGTCCGCCCCGCGCAGCCGGGGCCGCTGATCCCCCATCCGCCGTCCCGGCGCGCCGGGCGGCCGCAAGGAGCCCCGAGATGAGCGACATCTTCCACCTGAGCGTCGAGGACGGGATCGCCACGATCGCCTGGGACCTGCCGGACGCCCGGATGAACGTGCTGACCGAGGCGGGCGTCGCCGAGCTCGACGCCGCGGTCGACCGGGTGCTGGCCGACCCCGAGATCCGCGGCGCGATCCTCACCTCGGCCAAGCCCGACTTCGCGGGCGGCATGGATCTCTCGGTGCTGGCGGGCCTGCGCGCCCGGGCCGAGGCCGAGGGCGAGCCGGCGGCGGCGCTCCTGCGCTTCGTGCTCCACCTCCACGGCGTGCTGCGGAAGATCGAGCTCGGCGGCGCCGACCCGAAGACCGGCAAGGGCGGCAAGCCCTTCGTCTGGGCCTCGCCCGGCACCGCGATGGGCATCGGGCTCGAGATCGGCCTCGCCTGCCACCGGCGCATCGTCGCCGACAGCCCGACGGCGAAGATCGGCCTGCCGGAGATCAAGGTGGGCCTCTTCCCCGGCGCGGGCGGCACCACGCGGCTCTCCCGCATGCTCGGCCTGATGGGCGCGGCGCCCTTCCTGCTCGAGGGGCGCACGCCCGACCCCAGGGGCGCGAAGGCGGCCGGGCTGATCGACGCGGTCGTGCCGGCCGAGCGGCTTCTCGACGAGGCCCGCGCCTGGATCGGGGCGGCCGAGGAGGGCGCCGCGCGCAAGCCCTGGGACCGCAAGGGCTGGAGCATGCCCGGCGGCGCGCCCTACACGCGCGAGGGCTTCGAGACCTTCCTCGGGGCGGCGGCGATGACCCATGGCCGGAGCCAGGGCGTCTACCCCGCGGCCCGGGCGGCGCTCTCGGCCGTCTACGAGGGCGCGCTCGTGCCCTTCGACACCGCCATCCGGATCGAGGCGCGCCACTTCGTCTCGGTGCTGCTCGAGCCGACCGCGGAGGCGATGATCCGCGCGCTCTTCCTCGACAAGCAGGCGCTCGAGAAGGGCGCGGTGCGGCCCGCGGCCGTGCCCGACGCCCGCGTCGCGCGCCTCGGCGTGATCGGGGCCGGCATGATGGGGGCGGGCATCGCCGAGGTCGCGGCGCAGGCCGGCATCGGGGTCGTGCTGCTCGACCGCGACGCCGAGGCCGCGGCCGCAGGCCGCGCCCGCGTCGAGGCCGCGCTCGCGGAGGCCGTCGCGAAGAGGCGCGCGAGCGCCGATGAGCGCGACGCGGCGCTCGCCCGGATCGCCGCGACCGACGACGTGGCGGCGCTCGCGGACTGCGACCTCGTGATCGAGGCGGTCTTCGAGGACGCCGCCCTCAAGGCCGAGGTGCACGCCCGCGCCGCCGCCGCCCTGTCCGGCACCGCGGTCCTCGCGACCAACACCTCGACGCTGCCCGTGAGCGACCTCGCCCTCACGGTGCCCGACCCGGCCCGCTTCATCGGCATCCACTTCTTCTCGCCGGTCTCGAAGATGATGCTGGTCGAGATCATCCGCGGGCGCGAGACCGGCCCGGCCGCGGTCGCCCGCGCGCTCGATTTCGTGCGCCAGCTCGGCAAGACGCCGATCGTCGTCAACGACGCGCGCTTCTTCTACGCCAACCGCTGCATCCTCCCCTATGTCAACGAGGGGCTGCTGATGGTGACCGAGGGGGTGCGCCCCGCCCTCGTCGAGAATTCGGCCCGGGCGCTCGGCATGCCGGTCGGGCCCCTCCAGCTCGTCGACGAGACCTCGCTCGAGCTCGGCCTCTCGATCGCGCGCGCCACCGCGGCCGGCATGGGCGCGGCGCATGTTCCCTCGGGCGCCGACCGGCTGCTCGAGGAGATGGTGGAGCGCCAGGACCGGCCCGGCCGCAAGGGCCGCGCGGGGATGTACGACTACGACGACCGGGGCCGGCGCGTCGGCCTCTGGCCGGGCCTCGCCGAGATCTGGCCGCCCGCGGCGGTCCAGCCCGCGCCCGCCGAGATCCGCGAGCGGCTCCGCATGATCCAGGTGATCGAGGCGCTGCGCGCGCTCGAGGAGGGCGTGCTCGACCCCGAGAGCGGCCCGCGCGAGGGCGATGTGGGCGCGATCCTCGGCTGGGGTTTCTGCCCGTGGTCGGGCGGGCCGTTCTCCTGGATCGACCGGGTGGGCGCCGCCGAGGCGCTCGCCCGCGCCGAGCGGCTCACCGCGGCGCACGGGCCCCGCTTCGCGCCGCCCGACACGCTCCGCCGCGCCGCCGCCGAGGGGCGTCGCTTCCGCGCCCCGCTCGCCGCCTGACGCGGATGGGGCCGGTCCTCATCTACGCCGAGGGCGCGCGCGCGATCGCCGAGGCCCTCGCGCCCCGCTTTCCGGGCGAGCGGTTTCTCTGCGTCACCCGGCCCGAGGGGCTCGACGCCGCGCTCGGCGACGGCCCGGAGATCGCCTTCACCATCGGCTCGCCGGCCCTGCCGCGGCCCACGCACGCCCGCGTCGTCGCCCACCCCACGATCCGCTGGGTGCACATCGGCGGCTCGGGCACCGAGCATGTCGACGGCCGCTGGGACCCCGCCCGCACCGTCGTGACCAACTCGGTCGGCGTCCTCGCGCCCTTCCTGGCCGAGACCTGCCTCGGCGCGATCCTCGCGCTCAACCACGGTCTCCTGGCCTACCGCGCGCAGCAGGCGCGGCGGGAGTGGCGCGAGATCCCGTTCCGCCCGCTGACGGGCCAGCGGCTCCTCGTCGTCGGCGCGGGCGCGATCGGCGGGGAGCTGTCCCGCCGCGCGAACGCCATGGGGATGGAGGTGATCGCGATCCGCCGCTCCGCCGCGCCGGTGCCGGGCGCCGCGGAGGTGCGCCCGCCCGAGGCGCTCGCCGCGAGCCTGCCGGAGGCCGACGTGGTGAGCCTCCATCTCCGCCTCACGGCCGAGACCCGGGGGCTCTTCGACGCGGCGATGTTCGCGCGCATGAAGCCGGGCGCGCTCTTCCTCAATTCCGCGCGCGGCGGTCACGTGGTGGAGGACGACCTCGCCGCCGCGCTCCGCTCGGGGCATCTCGGGGGCGCGTGGCTCGACGTCTTCGAGACCGAGCCGCTGCCGCCCCGGAGCCCGCTCTGGGACCTGCCGAATCTGCTGATCACCCCGCACAACGCCGACGGCGTGGCGGACTGGCAGGCGCGCTTCACCGCGTTCTTCGCCGACAACCTCGCCGCCTGGCGCGCCGGCCGCCCGCTGGCCAACCCGGTGCCGGCGGCGGGCTGAGGCTCACTTGCCGGCGTCGGGATCGTTGCGGCGGCGCTCGGCCTCGCGGCGGATGCGCTCGTCGCCGTCCTGGCGGATGTAGCGGCGCTGCTGGGCGGTGAGCGGCGGGCGCCCCTCGGCCCGGTTGGCGCGCTCGGCCTCGCGGACCCGGCGGGCGGCGCGCGCCGCCTCCTCCTGCTCGCGCTCGCGGGCCCGGCGCAGCGCCTCCTCGCCGCGCC
>CAZWDE010000221.1:0-5898 GCA_964632555.1 uncultured Limibaculum sp. | reverse complement strand
GCGTTAACGCGGGAGTAGGATCGGGCGGGTAGGCCGTGTCGGAAACACCCCACCCGGCCGCGCGGCGCCTCGCCCCGGCCCGAGACCGGAGAGCCCGCATGAGCCGTCCGCGCGTCGCACCCGCCGTCCTTCTCGCCGTCCTCGCGGGCCCGCCCGCGGCCGCCAACGAATTCGCCCCGATGCTCGAGGCGCTCGTCGACCGCGAGATCCGCGCGGTGGTCGAGAGCCCCGAGATCCTCGCCGCCATCCGCGCGCAGAACGCGCGCACGCTCGGCCTCGACGGCGACCGGATCGCCGCGCTCGACCGGGACTGGCGCGCGCAGATCGGCGCGGCGCAGGCGCCCTTCATCGCCGAGGTCACGGGCTCGGACGCCGCCCTCCGGCTCCGCGCCGCGCAGGAGGCGGCGGCGGGCCTCTTCACCGAGATCTTCGTGATGGACGCGGTCGGCCTCAACGTCGCCGCGAGCGACGTCACCTCGGACTACTGGCAGGGCGACGAGGCGAAGTGGCAGGAGACCTTCGGGCGCGGCGCCGGGGCGGTCCACATCGGCGAGGTCGAGTTCGACGAGTCGACCCAGTCCTACCAGAGCCAGGTCAGCGTCGCGATCGCCGATCCCGAGAGCGGCGAGCCGATCGGCGCGGCCACCTTCGGCGTCAACGTCGCGTTCCTCGAGTAGCGCGGGCCGCCGCGGGAGACACCAGCATGAGCGTGCGCATCCGGCCACGGGCCGCCTCGCGGGGGCGGAGCCTCGTCCCCAGGGTTCTCGGCATCTTCCTCGTCGGGATCATCGTCACGGTCGCCGCCGGGATCGCGGCCGGCATGGTGGCCACGCGCGCCCTGGCCGAGCGATCGCTCGCCGCCCAGGTCGGCATGGCGAGCGGGCTTCTCGCCGAGCGCGCCGGCGGCGCGATCCGCTTCGGCAAGCTCGAGCCGCTGCAGGAGGGGATCGCCAGCCTGATCGCCGAGAGCGAGGGCGCGATCGCCGCGGTCACCGCCTACGACCGGGCGGGCGCGCCGCTGCTGTCGATGGCCGGCGGGCCCGGGGGGCCGTCCGCGCTCGCCCCGGGCGAGGCCGGCGCGGCGGGCCTCGAGGCGGCGGTCGAGGTCGTCACGAGCGGCGTTGCGGCGACGCTCGCCGACGGGCTCGTGCGGGTCGCCCCGGTCACCTTCGGGCCGCAGGGCGGCGTCGTCGGGGCGATCGCCGTCGAGGCGGCGGCGGACCACGCGCGCGCCGCCGCGCTCGGCGCCGGCGCGACGCAGGCCGCCGCCGCGGCCGCGATCGGCGCCGTCGTGCTCGGGCTCGTCCTCTTCGGGCTGAGGGGCGCGGTCGTGCGGCCGCTTCGGGCGCTCCAGGCCGCGGCCACGGACGCGGCGGCCGGAGAGGACATCGCGGTCGCGCCGGACGACCGGCTCGACGAGATCGGCGAGGCGCGGCGCGTGCTCCGCGATCTGTCGGGCAACATCCGCGACTGCGCCGAGGCGGCGGAGCGGATCGCCGCGGGCGACCTGACGGTCGACATCGCCCCGCGCTCGGAGACCGACCGGCTCGGCCGTTCGCTGCACGCGATGGTCGGCGCGCTCGCGCGCACGCTCGGCACCGCCGCCGATCATGCCGCCGATGTCGCGAACACCTGCGGCGAACTGCAGGGCATGGCACGGTCGATCAGCGCCGGTGCCAGCCGGCAGGCGGGCGCGGCGCAGTCCGCCTCGGCCGCGATCGAGCAGATGACCGCCAACATCCGCCAATGCGCGGACAACTCGGCGCAGACCGAGAAGATCGCGACGCAGTCCGCCGAGGAGGCCCGGCGCTCCGGCCAGGCGGTGGCCGACGCCGTCGCCGTCATGCGCACGATCGCGGAGAAGATCACCATCATCCAGGAGATCGCGCGGCAGACCGACCTGCTGGCGCTCAACGCCGCGGTGGAGGCGGCGCGCGCCGGCGAGCATGGCCGTGGTTTCGCGGTCGTCGCCTCGGAGGTCCGCAAGCTCGCCGAGCGGAGCCGTGCGGCCGCGGGCGAGATCGGCGAACTTTCGGCCCAGACCGTGTCGGTTTCGAGCGAGGCGGGGCGCATGCTGGACGCGCTGGTGCCGAACATCGAGCGCACCTCGGAGCTGGTTCAGGAGATCTCCGCGGCGACCCGCGAGCAGACCATCGGCACCGAGCAGATCAACCGGGCGATTCGCGACCTCGACCAGATCATCCAGCAAAGCGCCGCCGCGGCCGAGGAGGCCGAAGCGACGACGAGCGGGGTGGCCGAGCGTTCCGAGGCGATGCGGCAGGTGATCGCGAGCTTCACGCTGGGCGACCCGCTCCCCGACGCGCCGGCTCCGCCCGTCACGCCGGCGATTGCCGAGGCCGCCTGACGCGCCCGGCGAGATCCTCCGGGCGGGCCTCAGATGCTGCCGGCCCGCGCCTCCTCGACATAGATCTCGCGGAGGCGCCGCGCCACGGGTCCGGGCCGGCCGTCGCCGAGGGCCACGCCGTCGATCTCGACCACCGGCATGACAAAGCTCGACGCCGCGGTCACGAACGCCTCGCGGGCGGACTGGGCCTCGGCCAGCGTGAAGGGCCGCTCCTCGATCCGGTACTGCGCCTCGCGTGCCAGCCGCAGCACGCTCGCGCGGGTGATCCCGTGAAGGATGGCGTTGGAGAGGTGGCGCGTCACGATCGTGCCGTCGCCCGTCACGATATAGGCGTTGTTCGAGCTGCCCTCGGTGACGTGACCGTCCTCGACCATCCAGGCATCGTCCGCGCCGCGCCCGCGCGCGGCCATCTTCGCGAGGCTCGGGTAGAGAAGCTGCGTCGTCTTGATGTCGCGCCGCCCCCAGCGGAGATCCTCGACCGAGGCCACGCGGATCCCGGCCTCGGCCGCCGCCGGGGCGGCCAGCGCCTTCTCCT
The DNA here is from genome assembly GCA_964632555.1 of uncultured Limibaculum sp. Lineage (GTDB taxonomy): Bacteria > Pseudomonadota > Alphaproteobacteria > Rhodobacterales > Rhodobacteraceae > Thermohalobaculum. The sequence goes on along the minus strand of CAZWDE010000221.1, from coordinate 2,998 downwards.
GCGTGAACAGCACCATCCCGGGCTCGGCGTCCTCGGGCCAGACGAAATCGCGGTCCGCCGCGCCGCGCGTGACCTGAAGATAGACCAGCCCCTCGGCAAGCGCGTTCCGCGCCACGATCTCGCGGTGGATCGCCAGCAGCGCCGCGTCGTCGACCGGGGCGCGCATGCCGAGCTCGGAGAGCGAACGGTGGAGCCGCGCCCGGTGGCCCTCGTAGTCGCAGAGCCGGCCGTCGAGCACCGCGGTTACCTCGTAGACCGCGTCGGCCATCAGGAACCCGCGGTCGAAGACCGAGATCTTGGCCTCGCCCTCGGGCAGATACTCCCCGTTCACATAGACGATGCGTGCCATCGCGCCCTCTCCTCAGCCCCAGAGCGCCGCGGGCGCCGGGTGAATGCCGTCCTCGCCGTAGAGCATAGAGACCGCGCGATCCTCGGCCAGCAGGAGCGGTGCGTCGAGATCGACCACCCGCGCCCCCTGTGCGACGAGGACCGCCGGCGCCATCGAGAGCGAGGAGCCGATCATGCAGCCCACCATGATGGCGAGCCCCGCCGCCTCGGCCTCCGCGCGCAGCGCCAGCGCCTCGGTCAGCCCGCCGGTCTTGTCGAGCTTGATGTTGACCATGTCGTACCGCCCGCCGAGGCCGGCGAGCGTCGCCCGGTCGTGCACCGCCTCGTCGGCGCAGACCGGCACCGGACGGTCGAGCTCGGCGAGCGCCGCATCCTCCCCCGCCGGCAGCGGCTGCTCCACCATCTCGACGCCGAGATCGGCGAGCACGGGCGCCATCGCCGCATAGCCCGCCGCGTCCCAGCCCTCGTTGGCGTCGATCACGAGCCGGGGCGCCGGCGCGCCGGCCCTGACGGCGCGCAGCCGCTCGAGATCGCCCTCGCCGCCGAGCTTCACCTTGAGGAGGGGCCGGTGCGCGTTCGCCTCGGCCGCGGCGCGCATCGCCTCCGGCGTGTCGAGGGAGAGCGTGTAGGCGGTGACCACGGGCCCGGGCTCGGCGAGCCCGGCGAGCTGCCAGGCCGGCCGGCCCGTGCGCTTCGCCTCGAGGTCCCAGAGCGCGCAGTCGAGCGCGTTGCGCGCCGCGCCGGCCGGCAGCGCCTCCTGCAGCGCCGCCCGTGACAGGCCGCCCTCGACCGCGCCGCGCACGCCCTCGACCGCCGCGATCACGCTCTCCACCGTCTCGCCGTAGCGCGCATAGGGCACGCACTCGCCCTGCCCCGCCGCGCCGTCCGCCTCCAGCCGCACCTCGACCACGCGCGCCTCGGTCCGCGAGCCGCGGCTGATCGTGAAGGCCTGCGCCAGGCGGAAGCGCCGCTCGGCGACGGTGAGCGTCGCCATCAGAGCGCCTCGGCGAGGCGCGCCGCGCCCTGGCGGAACGGGTCGACGCAGGGCAGCCCGATGCGCCGCTCGGTCTCCTCGAGCAGGGTCATCGCCGCGTCCTCGCCGAGCGCGGCGGTGTTGATCGCGCAGCCGGTCACGCGGACCTCCGGGTTGACGATGCGCGCGAGCTCGGTCGCGAGGCCCCGCAGCGCCTCGAGGCTCGGCACGGCGTAGTGCGGCAGGCCGCGCAGATGGGTGCGCGTCGGCTCGTGGCAGAGGATCAGCGCGTCGGGCTGCCCGCCATGCACGAGCGCCAGGGTCACGCCCGAGAAGGACGGGTGGAAGAGCGAGCCCTGCCCCTCGATCACGTCCCAGTGGTCGTCGTCGTTGTCGGGCGTCAGCACCTCGACCGCGCCGGCCATGAAGTCGGCCACCACGGCGTCGAGCGGCACGCCCTCGCCGGTGATCAGGATCCCGGTCTGCCCGGTCGCGCGGAAGCTCGCCTTGCGCCCCTGTTCGTGCAGCGCCTTCTCGAGCGCGAGGGCGGTGTACATCTTGCCGCAGGAGCAGTCGGTCCCGACCGCGAGCACGCGCTTGCCGCTCCGTTTCCGGCCGTCGCCGATCGGGTATTTGCGGTTGGGCAGGCGCACGTCGTGGAGCTTGCGGCCATGGTCGTGCGCCGCGACCACGAGGTCCTCCTCGCTGCGGAGCAGGTTGTGCAGGCCGGCCGCGAGGTCCATGCCGGCGGCGAGCGCCTCGCGCAGCACGCCCTTCCAGCTCTCGGAAATCACGCCGCCGCGGTTGGCGACGCCGATCACGAGGGTCTTGGCCCCGGCCGCCACCGCCTCGGCCACCGTCATCTCGGGCAGGCCCATATCGGCCCGGCAACCCTCGAGCCGCAGCTGGCCCACCGCCGCCTCGGGCCGCCAGTCGCGGATCCCCTGCGCGACCTTGGCCGAGAGCGGGTCCGGCGCGTCGCCGAGGAAGAGGAGATAGGGCTGTTCGAGCGACATTCTGGGCTCCCGGCGGCTCACGGATCGCGCGAGCATAGGGAGCGGCGGCGAACCTTCCAAGGGGCTCGCCCCCGCCGCCGGCTCAGGCGGCGCGCGGCAGCCGCTCCTCGGCCGCGAGCGCCCGGACGCGCGCGAGCATCTCGGCCCCGGCGATCTCCTCGGGAACGGCGCAGAGCCCCACCCGCGCGAGCGCCCGCCCGAGCGCCGGCTCGGCCGTCAGCACGGCGAACGGAATGGCGAGCGAGAGGCCCGCCACCATCGGCGCCGCCCAGAGCAGCGTGCCCGCGCCCACGGTCGCCAGGATCAGCCCGGCGAGGCCGAGGCCGAAGACGGTCTGGGGCCAGAGCCCGCGCGCCGCCTCGGCCCAGGAGAGGCGGTAGGCGTCGCGCCGCTGCCCGCCCCAGGTCACGGTCTGCCCGAAGACGAGCCCGACGAGGAAGAGGCTGACGCGGAGCGCCACCACGGGCGCCATGAGAACGGAGAAGACGAGCTCGGTCAGCCCGCCGGCCGCCAGCCGGAGCCGCCCGCCATAGCGCGCCGCGCCCCCCGGCGTCAGCGCCACGTCGAGCAGCCCGGCGAGCTTCGGCACGAGGCTGACGGCGAACATGATGAAGAACATCGCGACGCCGAGCGCCAGGTCCATGCCGCTGTCGCCCTCGAA
>CAZWDE010000220.1:0-5920 GCA_964632555.1 uncultured Limibaculum sp. | reverse complement strand
CGATCCAGGACGCCCATGACGCCAAGGGCGAGATCGGCTTCGGCCAGCAGATGCGGAACTACGTGCTCGATCCCTACAAGCTGGTGAAGGACCTGCGCACCGGCGTCGAGACCTCGGACACGCAGAAGGTGCTCGACGGCGATCTCGACGCGTTCATGGCGGCCGCCCTCGCGCTCGAGGTGGCGGGCAAGTCGCGCGCCGAGGCGCAGGGCGACGCGGCCTGAGGCGCGCCCGACGGCCGGCCCGCGGCGGGCTCGCGCCGGAACGTTGTCCCGGGTGCGAGCGCGCAGCTTCGCTCTGGTCGGCATCCGTGGCCGCGCCGCCGTCCGGGCGGCGCCGGCGCCCGCGGCCACCCGCCCGCCGCGGGCACGGCACCGGAGCGCGTCCGACGCGGAGGCCGCCCCGCGCGACCGTCAGGGCAACGATAGACGGCCTTCGATTGTGCGCGAAGGCGGGGGGATGTATGGCACACTTGTCCCACCGACCGGACGGCGGGGTTCCCCGCACCGTCCGCCCCATCCATCGGAGGCTTTCCATGCAGACCCGTCCGAGCGCCCTCGTCCTCGCCGCCGTCCTCCTCGCCGGGCCCGCCGCCGCGCAGTCCGGCGTCGAGATCGGTGTCCTCACCTGCCGCGTGACCGACGTCACCAACGTGGTGGTCTACACCGAGCAGAGCTTCGACTGCTCCTTCGAGCCCGCGCAGGGCGAGACCGAGAGCTACAGCGGCGAGATCACCAAGATCGGCCTCGACCTCTCGATCAAGAACGATTTCACCATCGTCTGGGCGGTTCTGGCCCCGACCAACACGGCGCTGGAGCCGGGCTCGCTTGCCGGGACCTATGCCGGCGTCGGCGCCGACGTGACGCTCGGCGCGGGTGTCGGGGCCAACATCCTCGTCGGCGGCGGGGAGAACTCCTTCAGCCTCCAGCCGGTCAGCGTCGCCGGCCTGACCGGCGCGGGCGCCTCGCTCGGCATCGAGACCTTCACGCTCTCGCAGTGACCGGCTCGCGGCGGGCCGGCGCCCGCCCTCAGGCCGCGCCGCCGCCGCCCCAGGCGCGCAGGAGCGGCCCGTCCGCACCCCAGACCGGGTCGGTCCGGGGCAGGGGGGTCGCGGCGATCCGCGCCGCCGCGCCCGGCCAGTTGGCCTCCGTCGCGGCGAGGAGATCGCGCCCCTCCTGTCCCTCGGGATAGCCGCCGACGACGGTGAAGCCCGGCTCCGCCGCCATGCGGCAGTGGCCCGTGCCCGCGGGCAGCACCGCCACGTCGCCGGGCGCGAGCGCCACATCCTCGCCGGTCGGCCCGCCGAGGCGGATCACCGCGCGCCCCGCGACACAGGCGAGCGCCTCGTGGGCGTTGGAGTGGTAATGGTGGTGGTCGAGCACCGTCCAGTCCCACACGCGGAACCAGCGGTTGGCCTCGTAGAGCGCCTTGACGGCCCGGGCGGTCGCCCCCGGCAGCGCGCCGCGCCAGAGCGCGACGGGCAGCGCGGGGTTGTTGGGCACCCAGCCGTCGCGGCCGAAGCGGACGAGCTCCGGCTCCGGCGGCTCGGCGGCCCGCGCGGCGGCGGCGTCCTGCGGCATCCGTCTCCAGGCGCTCATGCGGCCCTCCCCGGCGTTGCGGCGTCTCCCCGTCCGAGCTAGGCGGTCGGAGGGGCGAGGGGAAGGACCGGAGCCGGATGGACGAGGCACCCGACATCGACGCGCTGAGCCGCGCGGACGCGGAGGCGGAGATCGCGCGGCTGACAGGCGATCTCGCGCGGCATGACCGGCTCTACCACGGCGAGGACGCGCCCGAGATCGCCGACGCCGAGTACGACGCGATGAAGGCACGGCTCCGGGCGCTCGAGGCGCGCTTCCCCGATCTCGCGCGGGCGGACAGCCCGACGCGGCGGGTCGGTGCGCCGCCCGCCGCGGGGTTCCAGAAGGTGCGCCACCGGGTGCCGATGCTCTCGCTCGAGAACGCGTTCGACCGCGAGGATGTCGCGCGCTTCGTCGACGGCCTCAAGCGATTTCTGAGCCTTTCCGAGGAAGACATTGCATTCGTTGCAGAACCAAAAATCGACGGGTTGTCGCTATCGCTGCGCTACGAGGATGGGCGGCTGGTCGAGGCCGCGACCCGCGGCGATGGCGTCGAGGGTGAGAATGTCACCGCAAACGCCAGAACCATCGACGATATTCCGGTTGAGCTTTGTGGCGCGCCGCCGCCGGTCCTCGAGGTCCGCGGCGAGGTCTACATGCACCATTCCGACTTCGAGACGCTGAACGAAAAACAGTCGGCAAGCGGTTCGAAAACCTTCGCAAATCCTCGCAATGCGGCGGCCGGATCGATGCGGCAGCTCGACCCGGCGATCACCGCGGCGCGGCCCCTGCGCTTCTTCGCCTATGGCTGGGGCGAGATCGCCGAGCTGCCCGCCGACACGCAGGCCGGCATGCTGGCGGCTTTCGAGGGCTGGGGCCTGCCGGTCAACCCGCTCGCCCTGCGCTGCGCCGGGCTCGACGCCCTCTTCGAGCACCACGCGCGGGTGGAGGCGGAACGCGCGCGGCTCGGCTACGACATCGACGGCGTGGTCTACAAGGTCGACCGGCTCGACTGGCAGCGCCGGCTCGGCGCGCGCTCGACGACGCCGCGCTGGGCGATCGCGCACAAGTTCCCGGCCGAGACCGCCACCACCGTGCTCGAGGGGATCGACATCCAGGTGGGCCGCACGGGCGCGCTGTCGCCGGTCGCGCGGCTCCGGCCGGTCACGGTCGGCGGCGTCGTCGTCTCGAACGCGACGCTCCACAACGAGGACTACATCGCCGGGCGCGGGGCCGACGGGCAGCCGATCCGCGAGGGGCGCGACCTCCGCGTCGGCGACACGGTGACGGTCTACCGCGCGGGCGACGTGATCCCCAAGGTCGTCGACGTCGACATCGCGCGGCGGCCGAACGACGCCGAGCCCTTCGTCTTCCCCGATCGCTGCCCGGTCTGCGGCAGCCCGGCGCCGCGCGAGCCGGGCGAGGCGGTGCGCCGCTGCACGGGCGGGCTCGTCTGCCGCGCGCAGGTGGTGGAGCGGCTCAAGCACTTCGTCAGCCGGCAGGCGATGGACATCGAGGGGCTCGGCACGCGCCAGGTCGAGGAGTTCCACGCCCGCGGGCTGATCGCCGAGCCGGCCGACATCTTCCGCCTGCACGAGCGGGCGGAGAGCCTTTATCGCCGCGACGAGAAGGGCCGGGCGACCAACGCGAAATCGGTCGAGAACCTGCTCGCCGCCATCGAGGCGCGGCGGCGCCCGGCGCTCCACCGCTTCGTCTTCGCGCTCGGCATCCGCCATGTCGGCGAGACGACGGCCAAGCTCTTCGCGAGGCACTACGGCACGTGGGAGGCGTTCGCCGAGGCGATGCGCCGGGCGGGCGAGGACGCGGCGGCGCGCGAGGAGCTTCTGGGGATCGACGGCGTCGGCGCGGTGCTGGCGCAGGCGGTGATCGACTTCTTCGCCGACGCGCACAACGGGGCCGCGCTCGGCCGGCTCCTCGCCGAGGTGACGCCCGAGCCGGCCGAGACGCGCGCCGAGGGCGAGAGCCCCGTGGCCGGCAAGACGGTCGTGTTCACCGGCAAGCTCGAGCGGATGAGCCGCGACGAGGCGAAGGCGCGCGCCGAGGCGCTCGGGGCCAAGGTCGCGGGCTCGGTCTCGGCGAAGACCGACATCCTCGTGGCGGGCCCGGGTGCGGGTTCGAAGCTGAAGAAGGCGGCCGAGCTCGGGGTCGAGACGCTCTCGGAGGAGGACTGGCTCGCGCTGATCGGCGATCCGGGCTGAGGGAGACCGGGGAGGGCGGGCCGCAGCCCCGCCCGGCTGGGCGCTCAGGCCTGGTCGCGAAGCCCGCTCACCCCGGCCCGCTCCGCGCAATGGGCGCAGCAGAAGATCCGCTCGCCGCTCTCGACGCCGTGGCCGATGATCCGCGTCTCGCAGTGCCCGCAGCGGGGCGCGAGCCGGTTGATCGCGCATTCGAAGCTGTCGAAGCGGTAGCTCCGCCCGTCCATCGTCACCTCGAAGGCGCGGTGATAGTCGTTGCCGCAGTTGTCGCAGACGCTCATGGGTGGCACTCCTTTCGCGATCGAGGCTCGCCGGCGACGCGCGCCGGCGCAATCCCCGGGATGCAACGCGCGGGCGGCGGACCGGTTCGGCAGGGGGCGCGATGGGCCATCGGGCGACATGCCATTGCGGGGCGGTGCGGCTCCGCTTTCCGCGGCTCGCGCTGGAGACCGCGCGGCGCTGCACCTGCTCGCTGTGCCTGAGGCGCGGCGCGGTCGCGGTCTCGGTGCCGGTGGACGAGCTCACCGTCGAGCGCGGCGAGACGCTGACGCTCTACCAGTTCCACACGCGCACGGCGGAGCACTGGTTCTGCGCGGTCTGCGGCATCTACACCCATCACCGGCGGCGCTCGAACCCGGGCGAGTTCGGCGTCAATCTCGGCTGCGTCGAGGGCGCCGATCCGAGCGCGCTCGCGGAGGTGCCGTGGGTCGACGGGCGCAACCACCCGCAGGACCGCGCGCCGGGCGGCTGAGCGGGAATTGACGGCGCGGGCCGGGCTCGCCATGAGGCGCGCATGGCCCGTCCCGAGATCCTCTTTCCGCTCTTCGCCCCCGTCGAGGGGCTGCCGGGGGTGGGCCCGAAGACCGCGCAGCTGTTCGCGCGGATCGGCGTCGAGCGGGTGCGCGATCTCGTCTTCCTGGTGCCCGAGCGCTTCGTCGACCGGCGGCTGCGCGAGAGCCTCGCGGGCGCCGAGCCGAAGAGCGTGGTGACCGTCGCGGTGACGATCGGCGAGCACCGCCCCGCGCGGACGCGGACACGGCCCTACCGCGTGGTGGCCGAGGCCGCCGACGGCGCGCTCGAGATCGTGCATTTCCACACCAACCCGGAGTGGATGCGCCAGCTCTATCCGCCCGGCGAGACCCGCGTGATCTCGGGCCGGCTGGAGCTCTTCGACGGGCGCTGGCAGATGCCCCATCCCGACCACGTTCTGGAGCCGGCGGAGGCGGGCCGCCTGCCGCCCTTCGAGCCGGTCTATCCGCTGACCGAGGGGCTGACCCAGCGCGCGGTCGCCCGGGCGGTGGACGAGGCGCTCGCCCGGCTGCCGCGGCTGCCCGAGTGGATCGAGGCCGATCTCCTCGCCGAGCGCGGCTGGCCCGATCTCGCGGCGGCGCTCGCGGCGGTGCACCGGCCCGAGACGCCGTCGGCCGAGACGCCGGCCCGGGCGCGCCTCGCCTATGACGAGCTGCTCTCCCACCAGCTGGCGTTGCAGCTCGCCCGCGCCCGGATGCGCCGCGGGGCGGGGCGCGTGACCGAGGGCGACGGCCGGCTCCGCGCGCAGGCGTCGGCGGCCTTCGGCTTCCCGCCGACCGGGGCGCAGGCCCGCGCGCTCGACGAGATCCTCGCGGACATGGCCGCCGAGACCCGGATGCTGCGGCTCCTGCAGGGCGACGTGGGCGCCGGCAAGACCTGGGTCGCGGCCATGGCGCTCCTCGCGGCGGTGGAGGCCGGCGGGCAGGGGGCGCTGATGGCGCCGACCGAGATCCTCGCGCGCCAGCATGCCCGCGGCCTCGCCCGCCTCGCCGAGGCGACCGGCGTCCATGTCTCGCTTCTCACGGGCCGCGACCGCGCCGACACGCGGCGCGAGGCGCGCGATGCCGTGGCCGACGGGCGGGCGGGGATCGCGATCGGCACCCATGCGCTTCTCTCGCCCGACGTCGCCTTCGCCGATCTCCGCCTCGTGGTGATCGACGAGCAGCACCGGTTCGGCGTGCGCCAGCGCATGGATCTCACCGAGAAGGCGCCCGCGGGGGCGGACGTCCTCGTGATGACCGCGACGCCGATCCCGCGCACGCTCGCGCTCGCGGGCTACGGGGATCTCGACATCTCGGTGCTCGACGAGAAGCCGCC
>CAZWDE010000219.1:3749-5924 GCA_964632555.1 uncultured Limibaculum sp. | reverse complement strand
GTGTTGCCCGAGAAATAGCCGACCTCGTCGCCGTCTTCGGTCACGATGCCCGAGCCGACGGTGTCGAAGACCACGTTGTCGTCGATCCGCCCGCGCGAGCCGTGCAGCACGATGCCCCAGCCCGGCGCGTCCCAGACCGCGTTGCCGCGGAACTCGATCATGCCGCCGTCGTCGCCGTGATCGAAGGCGCGATGCACGTGAAGGGGGTAGCGCCCGGGCACGTTGGTGCCGGCCCCGTCGACGAAATGTTCCTCGCCGTTCACCGTGAGCGTCGTCGGGAACGGATCGAGGATGGTCGACTTGTCGGTCCGGCCGAGGCCGACGAGCGCGGCATTCGAGACCACGCTGTCGTGGTCCATCACCATGATGTGGCCGCGCTGCTCGAGCGGCGTGTCGGTGCCGCCCGCCGAAGCGAAGGTGATCGACCGGCTGAGATTGACCGCGTGGATGTCGAAGTCGAAGCCCTCGGGCGTGGTGTGGTCGAAGCGGAGCGCGCTCCCCCCGGTGTCGAGATTGACGAAGCGCACCCCATCGGGCCCGATGGCCGTGATCTCGAGAACCTCGTCGTGGAAGCGCTCGTTGGCCTCGTTGTCGCCCTTCGGGTCGTACTGGGTTCCGGCGAGAACGATCACGTCCCCGACCGCCCAGTCCGCCGGCACGCCGCCCTCGATCTCGAGCACCTCGTCGCCGGCCAACTGGTTGCCGTCGACGGCGACCCGGCCGGTCTTCTCGGCGCCGTGGATGCCGACGCGCGCGCCCGGCAGGCCGATCAGCCCGAGGCCGACCTTGCTCGGATCGGGATGGTCGTGCACGTCGACGAAGGTGATCGCGGCCTCGGCTGTCACCGGGTCGCCGGCGCTGCCCATCTCGAAGGCCGCCCCGCTGTTGACGACGATCGTGTCGACGCGGAGGGCCGTGTCGGTCGCGCTCGGAAAACGCAGCGCGCCGTCGACCCGGATGGTCGCGAGCTCGGCCGCCGAGGCGCCGTCGTAGGTGACCTCGATCCCGCTCGGGATCATCGCCTGCGCGCCGTCGCCGGGGATCTCGCCGCCATACCAGATGGCCGGGTCGAACCAGCTGCCGGAGGCGATGGCGATATGGGTCGCCTCGGCGCTCGGCACGAGCGCGAGAAGCTCGGCGTGGTGGTGTGCGTGGCCGGATCCGCCCTCGTGGTGGTGCATGTGCGCGTCGGTGCCGCGCACGGTCTCGACGAAGGCCTCGATCTGGTCGTCCGACAGGCCGCCGCCGAGATCGAACGACCCCCCGTCGCCCCCGACGAGGTCGATGCCGCCGTCGTCCGAGCCGCCGAGGCCCGGCAGGGTGACCGTGACCACGGCCTCGTCGGTGCCGCCACGCCCGTCCGAGAGCGTGTAGGCGAAGGTCGCGACGCCGTCGAGCGCCGCGGCGGTGACCATGATCTCGTCGCCGTGCAGCTCGGCGCCCTCGAGGGCGGTGACCTGCAGCGGGTCGCCGTCCGGATCGCCGTCGTTCGCGAGGATGTCGGCGAGCGCGACGTGGATCATGCCGTTGACGAGCGTCGCCACCACCGCGTCGTCCGCGGCCTCGGGCGGCGCGTTGCCCGGAACCGGCTCGGCGTCGGGCTCCTCGGCCGGCTTCGCGCAATGGCAGACGGGCTCGCCGGTCGCCGGGCAGGGGCCCGGATTGCCGGCGATGGTGAGCGCGCTTACGGGGACGGCTTCGCGCATGCCGCCCGTGTCCGGCCCGCTCCAGTCGAGCTCGAGCACCTGGTTTCCGCCCCGCTCGAAATAAAGCACCTCGATCGCGTGGGCCCCGGCGGCGAGCTCGACGTCGGCATGTTTCTCCGTCGCTCCATGGAGGCCATCGTGGTCGATGAGGCGCTCGCCGTCGAGGAAAAAGGCCGAGCCGTCGTCGGATGTGAGATGGATCCGGTAGGTTCCCGCCTCGGCGACCACCAGCTCGCCGGTGAAGCGCGCGGCGAAGTCGTCGTCGGGCCCGCCCTCCCAGAACGGGGCCGACGGGTCGGAGAAGCGGAGGCCGTCGACGATGCAGGTGTGATCGGGCGTCGCGTCGAAGTCGACCCCGGCGAGGGTCGAGACGCCGCCCGGCAGCGCGAAGTACTGGGCGAGAAGGCCCGGCAGCGGCGCCTCCGGCGTGCCCGCGTCCGTGTCGCCGGCCTGGCCCGGGTCGCCGCCG
>CAZWDE010000219.1:0-3649 GCA_964632555.1 uncultured Limibaculum sp. | reverse complement strand
GCCCGCGTCCGTGTCGCCGGCCTGGCCCGGGTCGCCGCCGGTGTCCGGGTCGCCCGCGTCCGCGTCGCCCGTCTGGCCCGGATTGCCGCTCCCGCCGTCGGGGTCGCCCGCGTCGGTGTCGCCCGTGTCGGGCGCGGGGAGCGGCGTGCCGGTCATGAACGCGTGGAGATGCGCGAGTTCCGTCCCCGCGAGCGCCGCGTTGTAATGGGCGATGGTCTCGACCTCGCCCTCGAACGGCAGCGCCGCATCGCCGACGAGGCCGCCGTCGATCAGCGTGCGCTGCTGGACCCGGCCGATGCCGACATCGTCGAGATGCGGGAAGAGCACGCCGATCCCGTCCACGCTGCCCACGGCCTCGCCGTCGAGATAGAGGGTCGCGCTGCCGTCGACGGTGGTCTCGCCGTCGAGCACCAGCGTCGCGACGTGGCGCGTGCCGGGCTCGATCTCGGCCGCGATGTTGCGCCAGCCCCAGTCGACCTCGCCGGGCTGCTCGGCGGTGTCGTTCCAGACGCCCGCGACGAGCCGGCCGCCCTCGATGTAGAGGTTGAGCCCGCGCAGCAGGCCGCCCTGCTCGTAGATCATCTGGCGGGTCACGATGTCGTCGCCCGTCACGAAGGCGACGCTGTGCGTCTTCTCGAGCTGGGCGGACCCGTTGACGCCCGCCTCGTCCGGCAGCCAGCTCAGCCCGGCGACCGGGTCGATCAGCTTGGCGAGGCCGCGTGCCGGCGGCGCGGCCGGCGGCTCGGCCGTCGCCACGTCCGGCTGGTCGGCGTCGCCGCCCGTGGGCTCGGGGAGCCGGTCGGGCGCGTCGACCGTGACGGCGAGGGTGCCCTCGGCGGTGCCGCCCTGCCCGTCCGAGACCCGGTAGGTGAGCGTCTCGGTTCCCGCAAAGCCGGGATCGGCCTCGTAGACCAGGCGCCCGTCCGCGACCGACACGGTGCCGTTGAGCGCGCCGCTCGCGGCGGTGAGGATCAGCGGGTCGCCGTCCGGGTCGCTGTCGTTGGCCAGCACGTCGATCTCGGTCGGGGTGCCGGCGATGGCCGCCGCCTCGTCCCCCGCCGCGACGGGAGCGTCGTTCACCGGGTCGACGGTGACGAGCACCGCGGCCGTGGCGACGCCGCCCGCCGCGTCGGCCACGGTGTAGGTGAACACGTCCTCGCCGTGGAAATCGGGCGCCGGCGTGTAGCGGACCGCGCCGTCCTCGAGCGCCACGCGCCCCGCCGCCGGATCGCCGAGCTCGAGGATGGCGAGGCCGGGCCCGTCGTTGGCGAGCACGTCGACCGTCAGGCTGGCGTCCTCGTCGAGCCGGGCGGTGTCGTCGACCGCCACGGCCGGCACGACCGCCGGCCCGTGGGCGACGCTCCCGTCCTCGAGCACGAAGGCCGCCGAGTGGGTCGCGAGCACCTCGCCGCCGCCGCGCGCCTCCGAATGGAAGGTGAGGGTCAGCAGATGCGCGCCCGCCGCGAGGCCGCCGCCGTCGCGATAGTCCCCGCCGTTGTCGCCGAAGAGCGCGTAGGGCAGGAAGCTCTCGGTCTGCACCACCGACCCGTCGAGCGCGAGCGTCACGCTGCCGACGCGCCCCGCGAGCGGGTGGTCCTCCGGGATCGCCACGTCGAGGCTCAGGCGGGCGAGCAGGTCGGGCGCGAGCGCGATCCGGGCGCCGGAGACGATCTCGCCGATCTTGGTGTCGCTCGCCGTGTCGACCAGCGAGAGCACCGGGTCGGCCGGGCCGAGCGCCGGCGGCGCGGCCTCCGCCGCGAGCGGCGGCGCGAGCCCCGCCGCGCCGGGCGCGAAGGCCGAGGCGGGGATGGTCGCGCGCTGCCCGCCGGTCGCGGGGCCCGACCACTCGAGCTCAAGCGTCTGCCACCCGCCGTTCTCGAAGTAGCGGAGGTCGAGGGCGTGCTGGCCGGCCGCGAGATCGACGGTCGCGGCGAGCGTGCGGTCCGCGTGCAGGCCGTCGTTGTCGATCACCGTCGCGCCGCCGATCGCGAGCGACGAGCCGTCGTCGGAGGTGAGATAGAAGGTGTAGGCGCCGCTCTCGGGCACGATCAGCTGGCCGGTGAACGCCGCCGCGAAGCGATCCTCCGGCCCGCCCTCCCAGAACGGCGCGCGGCTCTTCGCGTAGTCGACGGTCTCGACGACCGCCGTGGCGTCCGGCGCGCGGGCGAAATCCACCTCGGCGAGGCGCGACACCCCGCCGTCGAGGGCGAAGAACTGCGCGCTCAGGCCGGCGGCGAGCGCCGCGCCCGCGATCGGGAGCGTCAGAACCCCCTCGGTCATCTCCGCCTCCGGCACCGCCTCGCCGAACAGCGCCTCGGCGGTCGGCACGAGACGCTGCTCGAGAGACACTGGCGCAGGGCCGGCCGCGGTGGCAACGCTGACCGCGACGGGACGCGCCCCGGGAGCGCCGGTCGAGACGACCGACACCGGCAGAAGCGCGGGCTCGGCGAGGCCGAGCGCCAGCGGGCCGGCGGAGAGATCGACCCCGCCGACGCGGACCGCCGCGGCCTCGGGGTCGGCTTCCAGAACGTAGCTCCCGGGATCCAGCAGCAGGTAGCCCGAGAGGCGCAGCACCAGCTCGTCGACCGGCCGGTCGGCCAGCGCGGGATCGCTCAGGCTCGCCGCATCCTCGCCCAGAACCGCGCCGAGCGTGTCGCCTGACGCTGCGTCATAACCCTCGGACATGGCGCGGAAATTCGCGTCAGAGGCGAGCTGCGCCACGGCATCGGCTGCAACTTGCGGAGGAGCGGTCTCCCCGGCCGTTGGCAGAATGAAAACCTCGCCGAGAAGGCCGACCCTGGTCCGAGCGTTCTGGGACATCGTCGTCTCACCCGCTGTGTTGTTTGTTTCGAGGCAGAATCCCGAAGATTTGGGCAGCACCGTGTCACAGAGGAATGACACAGAGGTTACGAGGCGCAGTTACACAAGGATGGAGCCGGCACGCTGACCCTCGCCTTCAAGCAAATTTCGATGCAAGTCTCAAGGAGTTTCCGTGAAAGAAAAGTAACACGGGCGGCCGGCGCGAAATGATGCCGACGAGCGTCACCGCGCGCGAAGACGGCGCATTTTCGCCACATTCGCCCGAAAGTAGAGCGTGCTGTCGCAAAGTACCATTGCGCTGCAAAACGAACTGCCGCGCGCGTCGCGATCTGCCACGCGCCGCACAACCTGACGCAGAGCGCGAATCGGGCGCCGCCGCCCCGATGCGGCGACGGTCCGGCCGAGCGTCCGGCGTTCCTGTCGCCCGCGCGGCACACCCCGCGCCCTCGGTTGATCCCGGCCCGGCTTTGCGCCATAGCCCCGCAAACCCCTGACCGAAGCGAGGCGGCCTGCATGAAGCTCCTGATCCTCCCCGGCGACGGCATCGGCCCCGAGGTGATGGCCGAGGTCGAGCGCGTGATCGACTGGTTCCGGGCCCGCGGCCTCGGCTTCGAGGTGGAGCACGACCTCGTCGGCGGCGCCGCCTACGACGCGCACGGCACGCCGCTCACCGACGCCGCGATGGCGCGCGCGCAGGCGGCGGACGCCGTGCTCCTCGGCGCGGTCGGCGGCCCGGCCTACGACGCGCTCGACTTCTCGGTGAAGCCCGAGCGCGGGCTGCTGCGCCTGCGCAAGGAGATGGACCTCTACGCCAATCTCCGCCCGGCGC
>CAZWDE010000218.1:0-5929 GCA_964632555.1 uncultured Limibaculum sp. | reverse complement strand
GGCGCACCCGCTGCACCTGCCCTCCCCGCTCGGGCGGCCCGACGACGCGGCGCCCGTGGTGGCCGAGGCCGACCAGGCGGGCACGCCGGAGGACGCGACGTCCGGGGCCGGCGCCGCACGGCCCGACGAGCCGGCGCCGCCCGTTGCGGGAGACGCCGCGATCGTGGCGGCCGGGACCGGGCGGGACCGCGCGCTCGCGCCCCTCGCCCCATCGGAGACCGAGGACAGCCGGCGCTCGGGTGCCGAGGGTGCCGCCCCGAGCGCACGGCCGCCGGCCGAGCCGAGTGGCGGCGTCGAAGCGCGCGTCGCGGCCGGGGCTGCCGTGACGGCCGCGCCGCGGGCGGGGCCGCAGGGTCTCTCGGTCCATCGTGGCGCCGCGGCCGCGCCGGCGCCGGCAGTCGTGGGCTCGGTCGACGGCGCGATCCTGCCACGGCCGGCGCCGCCCGAGATCGCTCCCGGCCCGTCTCGCGAGACGGGGCGCGACCGCTTCGAGACGGTGGAGGACAGCCCCGTCCGCGTGGTCGCCGAGGAACCGGTCTCGACCTTCTCGATCGACGTCGACACGGCGTCCTATTCGGTGGTCCGCAAGGCGCTGATGGCCGGCGCCCTGCCGCCCAAGGACGCCGTGCGGATCGAGGAGATGGTCAACTACTTCGCCTACGACTATCCGCTGCCGGAGAGCGCGGAGCCGCCCTTCCGCGCCGACATCGCGCTGATCCCGACCCCGTGGAACGCCGACACCGAGCTCCTGCGCATCGGCCTGCAGGGCTACGACCTGCCGGCGGCCGAGCGGCCCCGGGCGAACCTCGTCTTCCTGATCGACACCTCGGGCAGCATGGACGCGCCGGACAAGCTGCCGCTGCTCGTGAACGCCTTCCGCCTCCTGCTGCCCGAGCTCGCCCCGGAGGACAGCGTGGCGATCGTCGCCTATGCCGGCAGCGCGGGCGTGGTGCTCGAGCCGACGCCGGCCTCGGAGCGGGCCGCGATCCTCGGCGCGCTCGGCCGCCTCCGCGCGGGCGGCTCGACCGCGGGCGGCGCCGGGCTCGCGGCGGCCTATGCGCTCGCCGAACGCGCCTTCGACGCGGAGGGCACCAACCGCGTGATCCTCGCGACCGACGGCGACTTCAACGTCGGGCTCTCCGACCCGCGCGGGCTCGAGGGATATGTCGAGCGGAAGCGCGAGGGCGGCGTGCTGCTCTCGGTGCTCGGCTTCGGCCGCGGCAACCTCAACGACGAGCTCATGCAGGCGCTCGCGCAGTCCGGCAACGGGCAGGCCGCCTATATCGACACGCTCGCCGAGGCGCGGAAGGTGCTGGTCGAGGAGATGGGCGGCACGCTCTTCCCGATCGCCAAGGACGTGAAGATCCAGGTGGAGTTCAACCCGGCCGAGGTCGCGGAATACCGGCTGATCGGCTACGAGACACGGGCGCTGGCGCGCGAGGACTTCAACAACGACCGGGTGGACGCGGGCGAGATCGGCTCGGGCCACCGGGTGACGGCGCTCTACGAGATCGCGCGCGCCGGCGCGGGCTCGGTCGACCCGCTGCGCTACGGCGCCACGCAGCCGGTGCCGCAGCCGACCGACGGGGTGGCGGGCGAGCTCGCCTTCCTGAAGATCCGCTGGAAGCGGCCCGCCGGCGGGCCGTCGCGCCTCGTCACCCGCCCGATCACCGAGGCGGACCGCGAGCCGGGCGACGTCTCGCTCCGCGAGGCGCGGTTCGCCGCCGCCGTGGCGGGGTTCGGCCAGCTGCTGCGGGGCGGGCGGCACACCGGCGCGTGGGGCTTCGCCGAGGCGCAGGCGCTCGCCCGGGCCAATCGCGGGCCCGACCCGCACGGCTACCGGGCGGAGTTCCTCACCCTCCTCGGCCTCGCGGGGTCCGCCGCGGCGCTCGGGCCGCGCTGAGCCGGGCCGCGCGACGGGGTTGCGGGGGCGGCGGCGATCCCGTAGCCCCTCGCGCGACCCGCCCTGAGCGAAAGCGCGCCCCGTGGCCAAGCCGACGATCCTCTTCGCCCACACCAATTTCCCGGCCCAGTTCGGCTTTCTCGGGCAGCGCCTCGCCCAGGCCGGCTGGGACGTGACCTTCGCCACCGCGCGCAAGGGGGTCGAGAGCCGGACGATGCGGATCCTCCCCTTCGACGAGGGCCGCGAGGTGACGAAGGGGGTGCACCCCTATGTCGCCAATCTCGAGAAGGCGACGATCCGCGGGCAATGCGCGGCGCGCAGCTTCCTCGCCGCCCGCACGCGGGGCTATCGCCCGGACATCGTGATGGCCCATTCGGGCTGGGGCGCCGGGCTCTTCGCCAAGGACATCTGGCCGGACACGCATTACATCCCCTATGTCGAGTGGTGGTACAACTACCCGCCGGTCGACAGCGCCTTCTTCCCGGACTTCGAGCCCGACGAGGACAGCCGGCTGCGCCAGCGCATCCGCAACGCGCCGATGCTGATCGACATCGAGGCGGCGGACCGGGTGATCGCGCCCACCCGCTTCCAGGCGGCGCAGTTCCCGCCGCGCCTCGCCGAGCGGATCACGGTGATCCACGACGGCGTCGACACCGACGTCCACGCGCCCGGCCGGCCGGAGCGGATCGGCGATCTCGACATCGCGCGGATGCCCGAGATCGTGACCTACGCGACGCGGGGCATGGAGCCCCAGCGCGGCTTCCCGGAGTTCATGCGGGCGCTCGACCGGCTGCAGAAGCGCCGGCCGGGGCTGCACGCGATCATCGTCGGCGAGGACCGGGTCGCCTATGGCCGGCAGCTGCCGAAGGGCGAGAGCTGGAAGAAGCGGATGCTGGCCGAGCTCTCGCTCGACCCGGACCGCACGCATTTCACCGGCCATCTCGCCCGGCCGGACTACACGGCGGTGCTCCAGGCGAGCCACGCGCACGTCTATCTCACCGCGCCCTTCGTGCTGTCGTGGTCGATGATCGAGGCGATGAGCGCGGGCTGCGCGCTGGTGGCCTCGGATGTCGAGCCGGTGCGCGAGTTCGCGGCCCATGGCGAGACCGCGCGCCTCGTCGACTTCCACGATCCCGGCGCGATCGCCGAGGCGGTCGAGGCGCTCCTCGAGGACCGCGCCGAGGCCGCGCGGCTCGGCGCCGCGGCGCGCGCCCATGTCGTGGAACGCTACGCCCTCGAGCGCGTCTTCGAACAGAAGCGCCGGTGGCTCGAGGCGGGGCTGCCGCGCTAGGCTGGCATGTCCGATCGAGCGAACGGAGGCTGTCGATGCAACACGGCAAGATGATCACATGGGTGGCGGTGGCCGACGGCGCCAAGGCGCTGATGTTCGAGAACCTCGGCACCGAGCTCGAACCCGCGCTCCACGTGCTCCGCAAGGAGGAGCTCGAGAACCCGCCGACGCGCGAGCAGGGCACCGACAAGCCCGGCCGCGCGACCGACACCGGCGTCGGGCACCGCTCGGCGATGGAGGAGACCGACTGGCACGACATCGCCGAGGAGCGCTTCCTCAGGAGCTTCGCCGAGCGGCTCAACCGGGCGGCGCAGGCGGGCCGCGTGACGCGGCTCGTGCTGATCGCGCCGCCGAAGGCGCTCGGCGTGCTGCGCGAGGCGCTGGCCGGCCCGGCGGCCGCGATCGTGGCGGCGGAGATCGACAAGGACCTGACCAATCACGCCGTCGACAAGATCGAGCTGCAGGTCGCCCGCGCGCTCAAGCCGGGCTGGGTCTGAGCCCTCCGGGCGCCCGCACGGCCCGCGATTGACAGGTTTCGCGCCCTTCTCCATACATTTTCATGCGCCCTGTGGCCCTCCGCCATGGGGCGTTTTCGTTTCCTGCCGGCGCGCGCCGGCCAACCAACGGAGCCTGCCCTGTGATCTCGCCCGTCATGCCGACCTACGCGCGGGCACCGCTCAGCTTCGAGCGGGGCGAGGGGAGCTGGCTCATCGCGTCCGACGGCCGGAGGTTTCTCGACTTCGGCGCCGGCATCGCGGTGAACGCCCTCGGCCATGCCCATCCGAAACTCGTCGCCGCGCTCGAGGCGCAGGCGCGACGCGTCTGGCATGTGTCGAACCTCTACGAGATCCCCGAGCAGCGCCGTCTTGCCGAGCGCCTCGTGGCCGAGACCTTCGCGGACACGGTGTTCTTCACCAATTCGGGCACCGAGGCCGCCGAGCTCGCGATCAAGATGGCCCGGCGCTGGGGCTCGAGCGAGGGGCGCGGGCGGCACGAGATCCTCTGCTTCGAGGGCGCGTTCCACGGCCGCTCGACCGGCGCGATCGCCGCGGCGGGGTCGGAGAAGCTGACCGCGGGCTTCGGGCCGCTGATGCCGGGCTTCCGCCAGCTCCCCTGGGCCGACCACGAGGCGCTGCAGGCCGCGGTCGGCCCCGAGACGGCGGCAATCATGATCGAGCCGATCCAGGGCGAGGGGGGCATCCGCGTCCTGCCCACGGAGTGCCTGCGCGGCCTGCGCGCGCTGGCCGACCAGACCGGCTGCCTCCTGATCCTCGACGAGGTGCAGTGCGGCATGGGCCGCACCGGCACGCTCTTCGCCCACGAGCACGCGGCGGTCGCGCCCGATGTCATGACGGTGGCCAAGGGCATCGGCGGCGGGTTTCCGCTCGGCGCCGTGCTCGCGACCGAGGCCGCCGCGGCGCCGATGACCGCCGGCTCCCACGGCTCGACCTATGGCGGCAACCCGCTCGCCTGCGCGGTCGGCGAGGCGGTGCTCGCCGAGATCGCCGCGCCCGCCTTTCTCGAGGCGGTGCGGGACAAGGGCCGCGGGCTCCGCCAGCGCCTCGCCGCGCTCGCGGACGGCCATCCGGGCGTCGTCGCCGAGATCCGCGGCGCCGGGCTGATGCTCGGCCTGCGCATCGCCGAGGGGCTCCCCTGCGCCCGCGTCGTCGAGGCGGCGCGCGAGGCGGCGCTCCTCACCGTCCCGGCCGCCGACAACGTGGTGCGCCTGCTGCCGCCCCTCACCGCCACCGAGGAGGAGCTCGCCGAGGGCGTCGCCCGGCTCGAGGCGGCCTGCGCGGCCGCCGGGAGGGCGTGATGGGCGCGCGGCACTTTCTCGAGCTCGACGCGCTGCCGCCGGCCGAGCTCCGCGCGATCCTCGACGACGCCGCCGCGGTGAAGGCCGCGCGCAACGGCCGGCCCAAGCTCGCGCCCGACCCGGAGCAGCCGCTCGCGGGGCACATCGTGGCGCTGGTCTTCGAAAAGCCTTCGACGCGCACGCGCATCTCCTTCGACGTCGGCATCCGCCAGATGGGCGGCGCCACCATGATCCTCTCGGGCGGGGAGATGCAGCTCGGCCACGGCGAGACCGTGGCCGACACCGCCCGCGTCCTCTCGCGCTACGTCGATGCGGTCATGATCCGTACATTCCAGGATGATACCCTGCAGGAACTCGCGAGGCACGCCAGCATCCCGGTGATCAACGGGCTGACGAACCGCTCGCATCCCTGCCAGATCATGGCCGACATCCTCACCTTCGAGGAGCATGTGGGCCCGATCGGCGGCGCCACCGTCCTCTGGTCGGGCGACGGCAACAATGTCTGCCACTCCTGGATCCAGGCGGCCGCGGCCTTCGGCTTCGCGCTCCGCATCGCCTGCCCCGAGACGCTCGAGCCCGACGCCGGCATCCTCGAGGCCGCGCGCGCCGCCGGCGCCCGCATCGAGATCTCCCGCGACGCGCTCGCGGCCGCCGAGGGCGTCGACGCCGTCGTCACCGACACCTGGCTCTCGATGCACGACGACATCGCCGCGCGCGACCGCCGGCACAACCAGCTGAAGCCCTTCCAGGTGACCGCCCGGGTGATGGAGCGCGCCGCGCCCCACGCGGTCTTCATGCACTGCCTGCCCGCGCACCGCGAGGAGGAGGTGACCGCCGAAGTCTTTGACGGCGCCCGCTCCGTGGTGTTCGATGAGGCCGAGAACCGCCTCCACGTCCAGAAAGGCATCCTCCGCTGGTG
>CAZWDE010000217.1:0-5959 GCA_964632555.1 uncultured Limibaculum sp. | reverse complement strand
GCTGGCTTGCAGGCAACCTCGTCAGTCGCCAAACACTGGCGCGGGAGAAGCGCGACCGCCTCCGTCGTGGGCCGTTTCAGTCCACCGGGGCGCCCACCGCCCGGAGATATTCGACCGTCGATTCCGTCGCCTTCGCGAGATCCACAGCGGAACTAGCCGTCGGCCTCAGATCGTTCGCCGCATCGCGCTCGATCCACCCCCGTTCGAGTAGCGCGGCCACCTTGCGGCGCGCGGTCTCCCGCGGGATGCCGGAATAGGCGGCGATCGAATGAACGTTGATCCCCGCGATCCGCGGTTCTGTCCGATCCGCCGGGTTGGCGACGCCGTCGGCGGACTGAAGTTGGCGGCTGCGGGTGTAATAGCGCTCCGCGATCACCGCGAGGATCAGCATCATGTCGAGATCGCCGTCGAACTCGGCGCGCAGGGTGATGAGCAGCCGGCCGAAGGCCTGCACATGCGTCATGTAGATTTCGCGCTTCACGTGAGGCGCCATCTTGTCCACCGGTCAACCTGTGGGCCGGATGCCCGCCGATGACGGCATTCTGATCGATTCCTGCCGAGAGACAACGGCTGCCCGGGCGAGCACGGGGCTGGTTGCCGGACGGCTCGCTGCCACGGGCTGCCTTCGGGCCGGGGCCTCCGCGGCGTGCGCCGGTCTCTCCCGGACCCTGAACGCATGAAGGCAGGGCGCCGCGAAGGGCATCACCACCGTGCCGACGCCGAGGCCGAACGTCGTGGCGAGTGCGCACGGCGGGCGGCTATGGTGCCGCGGCGAGCGGGCCGGAGTTCGGCCGCCGAGGTCGCGGCAGGCGCTGCGCGCGGCGACCGCCTCGCGTGTCCCGCAGCTCCCTCATGTCAAGCGCCCCGGTACCGTCTTGCCGCGCAGACCCGACGACCGGGAGCCGGTCGCCACAGGGCGATCTCATGTTCACGGGCCCGGCCGGTTGCCCCGGTCCGGCACCGAGACGCCCCCTCGGCCCCTCAGCGACCGGGCTCGCGGAAGTGCGGCGCGTAATCCTCGCCATAGTACCGGGGTCTCGAGTTCGCGATCGCCGCGCCGATGCCGAGCCCGATGACGCCGCCGACGATCGCCGCTGCCGCCCGTCCGCCCCGGTCGTGATGACGGTAAGGGCGGTAAGGGTAGTGCGGGCGATGGGGGCGGTAGTGCGGCCGTCCGTAGTAGTGCCGGCGGATCGCCCGTCGCTGCGCCTGGCAACGCGGACCGCATCGGGCCAGCACGACCGGCGCCTCGACTGCCGCCGAGGCCGGTGCCCCGGCCGGCTGTCCGATCTCGATCGCCCGGGCGTCCGGGGCCGGATGACCAGTCGCGGCGGGCGAGGCCGTCGCCCAGACGCAGAGGGAGAGCACGAGCGCGAAAGGCGGAAGGGTGCGCGTCATCACTCGGCCTCCGGCGTCAGTCCGAAGTCGTCGCGCGTGCGGGCGAGGCTCTCCTCGAGGGCGGCGCAGTCGAGCTCCTCGCGCGGCAGGGAGGCGCCGAAGCCCGAGGACGTGGCGAACACGAAGGCGAGATCGGAGCCCACGTCCTTCAGGATCATGTCGAACATCATCTGCCAGTCCTGTTGCAAGGCTGCCCGCTCGTCGCCCTCGAGGCAAACGAACACGTTGCCGATCGACAGACCGAGCTCCCGCGTCTGGTCATTCATTTCCTGACGGTCTTCCTGCGCCGCCGCCACCATCGGCAGCGCGGCCAGAAGGGCGACGAGAGCTCCTGCTCGCTTCATGGACGGATCCTCCGGAATATCCCCAAGACCGGGGCCGAGGATGCCGCCTTCGCGCCGTTTGGGAAAGTCGACGCATGCCCAGAATGGGCAGCCCGGATCAGCTCCGTACGCTGCGCGCCAGGGGATGCGCGGTCGGCGGCGGGCCGGGCGGAATTCCGGCGGGACGGCGCCAGGGATCGCCGATGACGCCTGGACGACGTGGCGTGCGGGGCGCGTCGCCCTCGGATGGGCGGTGGCGGCGATGGCGTCAGGTTCCGGATCACGGGCCGCGAGGCGTCGAGATCGGTCGTCCCGACCAGCAGCGACGTCCGTTCGCGCGCCGCGCGATCACCGCGTCGCCGAAATCGAGATCGGTCAACCGGCGATGGCCGCGGGTGTGGAATACCGCCAAACCGCCGAGGAGCACCGCCAGGATCGCCGGCGTGGCAAGATCCCCAGTGCCCGTAGCTGGATTAGATCTCGCGCAGCACCGGGTCGAAGTCCGTGCCGAGAACCCGCGGCACGCCCTTTCCGCGTTCTCCCGCCCCGCAAGAGCCACGAATTCCCCATTCTGGGCTACGCCGCCGGCAGGCGCGCCTTTCCCGCTCTTGCAGGGCCGGGCTATCGCCAAGAAAATGTGCAGGCCGCGGGCGAGATTGCGTCCGATCCCGGACGGAGACGCCCGGCGGATCGGCAGACAGGAATGGGCGGGAGGGGGCCATGGTAAGCACGCAGTCGCGGATGCGCGGGTTTCTTGCGGCCGTCATCTGGCTGTCGGTCTCGCTCGGTGCGGCATTGGCACAGGATTCCGTGCCCTCGGACGCGACGGGCCCTGCCGCCGCGGGCAGCCCCGCGGTGCAGACGGACGTGGCGAACGATCCCGCGGACGCCGGGTCGGATGCCGTGGTCGCGCCCTCGCGGCTCGGTGACGGGGCCGGGGCGCCGGGTGTCCAGCCGCTGCTGACGGACAGCCCGCGTGCGACAATGGCGACCTTCCTGCGGCTCGCCGCCGACATGGAGGCGCGCCTCGGCAGCTATGCCGAGAGGCAGAGCGAGTTCACGGCGCGGCGGGTCTCGGCCGTCGTTACGGAGTTCATCGAGATCGTCGATCTCTCGGCGGTGCCACCCGCCTCGCGCCGGGACGTCGCGACCGACACCCTCGCCTACATGATGGACATCTTCGGCAGGATCGAGCCGGTGGCGCTCGACGCGCTTCCCGGGGGGGACGAGATTGCGGCCGAGGGTTCGCCCGCCTCCTTCCGAGTTCCGGGAACGCCCTTCAGGATCGTCCGGATGGACGAGGGCGAGCGGCAGGGAGAGTTCCTGTTCGGTCCGAGCACGCCGGATGTCGCCGAGCGGTTCTTCTCGCGCGTCGAACATCTGCCCCTCCGCCTCGAGACCAGCCTGCCGGTCCGGTCCTGGACGCGCACCTTCCCGCAATGGACCGGGCCGATGATCCCGGCGGGCACCGCGCTCATGGTCCCGCAGATGCTGCGCGGCTTCGTCTTCGACACGCCGATCTGGAAGATCATCCTCGTCGGCGTCATCTCGCTGGTCCTCGCGGGCGGCATCGCGCTCGCGCACCGATTTCTCGCAGGCCCTGGCGGCTGGGCCCCGGCCGCGATCCTGCGCCGCACCGTGACGCCGGCGCTCATGCTGGCTGCCGTGGTCTGGATGGGCCCGTTCCTGCAGTTCCAGGTGAGCCCGTCGGGCGATTTCGCGGCGGCGACCAAGGTTGCGCTGGTGATCGTCTGGTACTCGGCCTGGGTCTGGCTCGCCTGGCTCGTCGTCAAGGCGGTCGTCGCCTCCGTCATGCGGCTGCGCGGCATCGAGGATCAAGGGTACAATGCGGATCTCTGGCGGCTCGGGGCCACGGTGCTCGCGCTGCTCGTCAGCGTGGTGATCGTCGGAGACGGGGCGGCCCAACTCGGCCTGCCGGTCTTCAGCATCCTCGCCGGTCTCGGTATCGGCGGCCTCGCGGTGGCGCTCGCCATCCGGCCGACGCTCGAGAACATGATCGGCGGCATCATCCTGTACATCGACCAGCCGGTCCGGGTCGGCGACTTCTGCTCCTTCGGCGACAAGAGCGGGACGATCGAGGCGATCGGCGTGCGCTCGACCCGGATCCGCGCGCTCGACCGGACGATCATCACGATCCCGAACGCGGCGCTCGCCGACATGCAGCTCGTGAACTATGCCCGCTGCGACCGGATGCTGATCCAGACGACGCTCGGCCTGCGCTACGAGACCACCGCCGACCAGCTCCGCTTCGTCCTCGTCAAGATCCGCGAGATGCTGCACGCTCACCCGAAGATCGATGCGGACACCGTGCGCGTGCGCTTCTCGGGCTACGGCGCCTCGTCGCAGGACGTGGCGATCCGGATCTACGCGCTGACCGACGACTGGAACGAGTACTTCGCGGTGCAGGAGGACGCCCTGCTGCGCATCAAGGACATTGTCGAGAGCGCGGGGACAGGCTTCGCCTTCCCGTCCCAGACCCTCTACCTCTCGCGCGACGGCGGCCTCGACGAGGAGCGCGGGTCGGCGTCGGAGGCCGAGGTCCAGCGCTGGCGCAAGAGCGGCCGGCTGCCCTTCCCGCGCCTCGCCCGCGCGCGGGTGGATGCGCTCAAGGAAACGCTCGACTACCCGCCGCGTGGCTCGGTCGAGGCGCATCACCACGACGAAGGCTGGGACGACACCACCGAGAGGCTCTCCGCGGCCCACGACGACGACGAGCCGGAGGAGACCCGCGAGAAGGACCCAGCGAAGGCGTGAGATAACCCTGCGCACGCTCGCCCTTGTCGGTCGCAAGGCTCACCCGCCTTGCTCGATAGGGACGTGCAATCACGCGCCGGGCCGTGCGGTCGCTCGGCATTCGGCGCGTTCTCCGCCCAGTCCGACGCTTTTCGCCTCCCGGCCGCGCAGGGGATCGGGCAGGATGCTGTCGATGAAGGGAGAGCGCCCCATGCCCCGCCAGCCGCGCCCCGCCCGCCCGCTTGCACCGCTCGCCCTGCGCGCCGCGCTTCTCCTCGCGCTCGCCATCGGCCTCGCCCCGGCCGCCGGGGCGCAGACCACGCCGCTGCCGGGCAGCGGCCCCGCGGCCGAGGGGCCAGAGGAGCCCGCCGCCGACGAGGCGGCGAGCGCGGAGGCAGAGGCGGAACGCGAGGCGGCGCGGGAGGCGGTCTCGGAGGAGACGGCCGAGCAGGCGGCCGAAACGGCGGGCCAGCTCGAGGAGGCGGTCGAGGCGGCCGAAGAGGCCGAGGCCATCGCCTCGGGCGCGGTCGGCGACCCGGAGGAGAGCGCCGCCGCGGCCGAGCAGGCCGCCGCCGCCGTCGTCGAGGCCGCCGTCGACGACGATGCGCGCGACCCCGAAACCGGCCTGCCGATCGAAGTGCTCGATCCCGCGATCGAGACGGCCGAGCTCGAGCTTCGCCTCGTGCCGCTGACGCAACAGGAGCTCGGCACGCTCGCTCAGGCCTGGCTCGAGATCGTCCGTCAGAAGACCGAGGAGGTCATGGCCGCACAGGTCGCGATCTTCCGCACCGAAGGCACGGTCGAGGACGCGGCGCGCCAGCACCTCACCGAGCTCGTCGACGTGCGCAAGGACCTGTTCGACCGCTTCTCGAAGGTCGTCAACGCCTGGGAGAAGAAGGGCGGCGACGAGGCGGCGATCGCCGAGCTCCGCGCCTATCGCGCCGCGATCATCGTCGAGGAGACGCGGACCGCGGACTTCCAGACCCTGCTCGCGCAGGCGCTCTCCTGGCTCACCGACACGGAGGGCGGTGTCCAGCTCGGCATCGACATCGCCGTGATCGTCGCCTCGCTCGTCGGCCTGATCCTCGCCGCGCGGATCCTGCGGCGCCTCGCGCGGCGCTGGATCGGCCACGTGCCGCAGCTCTCCAAGCTTCTGCAGGCCTTCCTCGTCGGGGTGGTCTACTGGCTGGTGCTGGCCTTCGGCCTCATGGTGGTGCTCTCGGGGCTCGGGATCGACATCTCGCCCGTGTTCGCGCTGATCGGCGGAGCCTCCTTCATCCTCGCCTTCGCCTTCCAGGACACGCTCGGCAACCTCGCAAGCGGGCTGATGATCATGATCAACCGGCCCTTCGACGAGGGGGACTATGTCGATGTCGGCGGCGTCGCGGGCACCGTGCGCTCGGTCAACATCGTCTCGACCACGGTGGTCACGCCCGACAACCAGGTGATCGTGATCCCCAACAAGAACGTCTGGGGCAACGTCA
>CAZWDE010000216.1:0-5961 GCA_964632555.1 uncultured Limibaculum sp. | reverse complement strand
CCGGCGGGGACCACGTCGGCCGGGCGGCGGGGGTCGAGTTCATTCCCACCGCCACGGTGCTCCACGACGACGTGGGCGACGAACGCGAGAAGCGGCGCGG
This sequence comes from uncultured Limibaculum sp., assembly GCA_964632555.1. Taxonomy (GTDB): domain Bacteria; phylum Pseudomonadota; class Alphaproteobacteria; order Rhodobacterales; family Rhodobacteraceae; genus Thermohalobaculum. The sequence goes on along the minus strand of CAZWDE010000216.1, from coordinate 5,861 downwards.
CCGGGCCTCGGCCAACATCCTGTGGGACAACAAGTCGAGCGTGCTGGTGGGCGACTATCTGTTCGCCCGCGCCTTCCAGCTGATGGTCGAGACCGGCTCGCTCCGCGTGCTCGACATCCTCTCGGGCGCGGCGGCGGTGATCGCCGAGGGCGAGGTGCTGCAGCTGACCACCGCGCGCGACCTGGCGACGAGCCGCGCGCGCTACGACCAGGTGATCCGCGGCAAGACGGCCGCCCTCTTCGCCGCCGCGACCGAGGTGGGCGGCGTGGTCGCGGGCGTGCCCGAGGCGCAGGTGGCGGCGTTGCGGCGCTATGGCGACGGGCTGGGCATGGCGTTCCAGCTGGCCGACGACCTGCTCGACTATGGCGGCGCCACGGCGGCGCTGGGCAAGAACACGGGCGACGATTTCCGCGAGGGGAAGATCACGCTGCCGGTGATCCTCGCGGTGGAGCGCGGGAGCGAGGCGGACCGCGCCTTCTGGGCGCGCTGCATCGCGAAGGGCGAGCAGACCGAGGGCGACCTCGCGCGGGCGGTGGAGTTGCTGCACCGCACCGGCGCGCTCGCGGACACGCTGGCGGCGGCGCGCCGCCACGGCGCGGCCGCGGTCGAGGCGCTGCAGGCGTTCGAGGACGGCCCGATGCGCCGCGCGCTGTCGGAGATCGCCCGCTTCGTGACCGATCGGGTGGCCTGAGAGGGGTCAGCGGACGAGCGCGGCCTCGGGCTCGTAGGCCGGGACGGGCGCGGCGGCGACCCACCAGCCCGGGCGTTCGCGGCGCAGGCGGTGCGCCGCCTCGAGCGCCGCCGTCTCGTCGGCGAAAAGCGCGAAGGCGGTCGCGCCCGAGCCCGACATGCGCGCGAGCGGCGCGGGCGCGAGCGCCTCAAGCACCTCGGCGATCGCGGGGCAGATCCGGATTGCCGCCGTCTCGAGATCGTTGCGCGTCTCGGCGAGCCAGTCGACCAGCGCCGGCAGGTCCGCGAAGCCGCCGGGCGGCGGGGGCGGCGCCGGCGGCCCTTCGCGCCGGTCGAGCGCGGCGAACACGGCGCGGGTCTCGACGCCGACCATCGGGTTCGCCAGCACCACCCAGAAGCCGGGCAGCCGGGGGGCGGACGCGAGGCGCTCGCCGACGCCCTCCATCCAGCGCGGCCGCGAGACCAGACAGACCGGCACGTCCGCGCCGAGCGCCAGCGCGCAGCCGGGCGGCGGCCGCACGCCCCAGAGCCGCGCGAGCAGCCGGAGCGCGGCCGCGGCGTCGGCCGAGCCGCCGCCGATCCCGGAGGCGACGGGCAGGCATTTCTCGAGGCGGAGCGCGGCGCCCTGCCCGGTCGAGAGCCGCGCGGCGGCCCGGAGAACCAGATTGTCGCCGTCCGCCGGCAGACCGTCGCCGAAGGGCCCCGTCACCGAGAGGGAAAGCCCCGCGGCGGGCTCGGCCCAGAGCCGGTCGCCGAGCCCCGGGAACACCACGAGGCTCTCGAGCAGGTGATAGCCGTCGGCCCGCCGCCCGCGGAGATGGAGGAACAGGTTGAGCTTGGCCGGCGCGAGCTCGGGACCCACGCCGGTCGGGGCGTCAGCCGCCGTCATTCGCCGGCGTCACCGGCTCGCCGTGCTGCCCGATGATCGCGGGCTTGCCGGCCGCCGCCTCCTCCTCGAGCACCACGTCGAGCCCGACCTCGAGCTTCCGGCGGATGCGCTCCACCACCTCCTCCTCGTCGGGCTCGAAGGAGAGGGCGCGGCGCCACTGGAAGGCCGCCTCGGTGCGCCGGCCGACCATCCAGAGCGCGTCGCCGTAATGGTCGTTGATGATCGGGTCGACCGGGCGGAGCTCGACCGCGCGGCCGAGATGCTTCACCGCGCCCTCGAAGTCGCCGAGCCGGTAGAGCACCCAGCCGAGACTGTCGACGATGTAGCCGTCCTCCGGGCGCTGCTCGACGGCGCGCTCGATCATGCGCTGCGCTTCCGCGAGGTTGACGCCCATCTCGACCCAGGAATAGCCGAGATAGTTGAGCACCAGCGGCTGGTCCGGCTGCAGCTCGAGCGCGCGCTTGAAGTCCGCCTCGGCGCGCTCCCACTGCTTCGAGCGCTCGAGCGAGATGCCCCGCTGGTAATAGAGCGGCCAGTGGCGGGTTTCGGGCTCGTCGATCAGCGCGATGGCCCCGTCATAGGCCACGGCCGACTCCTCGAACCGGCTCGCCCGGCGCAGCAGGTCGCCGAGCGCGCGGTGCGCGTCGATCTCCTCCGGCCAGCGCGCCACCGCCTCGCGCAGCGCGTCGACGGCCGCCTGCTCCTCGCCCTTGCCCTCGAGCGCGCGGGCGCGCCCGGTCCACGCGTCGAGACCCTCGGGCGCGGCCGCCGGCACCGCGTCGTAGGCCGCGATGGCGAGGTCGTACTGCTCGCGCTCGATCAGGAACTCGGCGATCAGGAGATGCGCGTCGACATGGCCGGGGTCGAGCCGCGTGGCGAGCCGGGCATAGGCGAGGCCCATCAGCTCGGGCGGGTTGCGCACGAAGTACTGCGCGAGGCCGTAGAGCGCCTCGGCGGCGCCCTCGGCCGCGCTCCGCACGATCGGGTCGGGCGCGGCGCCCTCGGCGATCTCGCGGTCGAGCGCGGCGAGCGCGGGGTCGCTGAAGCTCTGCGACAGCCGGTCCTCCAGCCCGCCGCGCGCCGCCTCGGTCCGGCCGAGGCGCGCCCGGGCGCCCGCGAGCGCCATGGCGAGCCGACGCGTGCCGCTGCCCGCCTCCTCGCGCGCCTGCTCCAGCATCGCGACGGCCGTTTCGTCCTCGCCCTCGGCGATCTCGACCAGCGCGCCGTGGAAGGTGGCGAGGAACTGACCGGCATTGCCGCCGAGCCCCTCCTCGCCGATCTTCGCGAAGGCGGCGCGCGCGGCCTCGGCGTCGCCGCCGGCATATGCGACCCAGCCGGAGAGGAGCCGCGTCACGAAGACCGCCCCGTCGTCCGCGCCGCTGGCGAGCGCCCCGGTGGCGGCCTCGGCGTCGCCCCGCTCGAGCGCGTCGACCGCGAGCGTGAGCACGGCCAGATGCCGCCCGGGCTCGTGCGCCTCGAGCCGGCGGGCCAGCGCCACCGCCTCGGCGAAGCGGTCGGCGCCCACATGGTGGAGCAGCGCCTTCTCGAGCAGCATCACGTCGTCGGGCCGGCGCGCCAGCGCCGAGGCGTAGCGCTCGGCCGCCGCGGCCACGTCGTGGCGCGTCGCGGCCTGCTCGGCCGCCAGATAGGGGCCGGCGACGCCCTGCGCGGCGCTCCCGGCCGGCGGCAGCGCGGCCGCGGCGCCGAGGGCGATCGCCAGACAGGCCGGGGCGAGACGCCCGCGAAGGGTCGAGAGGCTGGTCACGGGCATCCTCCTTGTCGAACGGGACCACGGCGTCCGGACCTGAAAGGATAGCCCGCCGACGTGGCCAAGACAGTTTGATAACGCGTCGGAGCGCGCTTGGCCATCACCCGAAGGCGCCGGAGCCGAGACCGGGGCGCGCGGCCTGCGCCGGGGCGATCCGCGCCAGCCAGTCGAGCGTCGCGGGTGCGACGATCTCGCGCGCCTTCTCGCTGACGAAGACGCCGATATGCCCCGTCGGCACCTCGACCAGCCGGTAGTCGCGGCTCGCCGTCAGCCGCTCGAGCGCGCGCGAGCAGGGCGGCGGCACGATATGGTCGTCGCGCGCCACGATGTTGAGGATCGGACAGGCGATGCGGCCGAGATCGACCGGGCGGCCGTCGAGCTCGAAGCGGCCGAGGGCGAGGCGGTTCTCGCCGTAGAGCTCGACGATCCACTGCCGCGCCGCCGCGCCCGGATGGTCCGGCCGGTCGGCGAGCCAGAGCTCCATGCGCAGGAACGTGTCGAGCGCCTCGGGATCGTCGGCGATGGCGAGGAGGTCGGGGCCGTATTTCTGCGCCGTGCGGAAGGGCGAGAGGCCCTGGAACAGCGCGCCGGTCGTCTCGCCCGGGATCACCCCGCGCTCGTCGATGAAGGCGTCGACGGTGGACGCCGGCAGCCCCCGCGCCCAGGCGTTGAGAAGGCCCGGCTCGGCGCCGCTGGCCTTGGCCGCGATCGCGTCGGCGTGGAAGTCGACCGGCGTGACCGCGAGCGCGACGCCGGCCACCCGCTCCGGCGCCCGCGCCGCCTGGCAGAGCGCGAACACCCCGCCCTGACAGATGCCGAACAGCGCCGGCCGGCGCGCGGTCTCGGCCTCGACCACCGCGAGCGCGTCGCCGAGCCAGCCGAGCGCGTAGTCGGCCATGTCGAGGAAGGCGTCGGCGCGCGAGGGGTTGCCCCAGTCGATCACCCAAGTGTCGGCCCCGCCGTTCAGCAGCCGCCGCACGAGCGAGCGCTCGGGCTCCAGATCGGCGATCGTCTGGCGGCCGAAGAGCCCGTGCACGATCAGCAGCGGCCCGAGGCGGGGCGGCCCCTCGGAGGCGTAGCGATGGAGGCTCACCTTGCCGTCGCGCCAGACCTCGCGCTTGGGCGACGTGGCGATCCGCAGCCGGTCGCCCGCGCTCCGCAGCATGGTGCCGAAGATCCGGGCGCCGCGGCGGGCGATCTCGGCCCAGTCGGCCGCGGCGCGACCCGGGTCCGGGCCGCCCCCGCCGGTCACGTCGCCTCCCGCCGGGATCCGCGCACCGGCGGGAGGCCGCCGCGGGCCCGGCGCAGCTCGCGCCGCAGGTCGGTGACGGTGCGGTGCAGGTCGTCGATCTCCACGCGGGTCGGCAGCCCGCAGAGATCGGCGATCGGCTCGACGCGCGCCCGCACCGCTCGGCGGAGCGCGGTCTCGGCCTCGATCAGGTCGCGCGTCGCGGCGAGAAACGGCGCCGAGCGCTGCATCCGGGTCATCTCGGCCGCGCCGATCTCCTGCCAGAGCGCGAGCATCTCGGGCCAGCCGGGGCGCTCGGCGGCGGGCCGCTCCGCGAGACGGGCGGCGAAGGTTCCGAAGGCCGCGAGCCAGCCCTCGCCGATCACCGCCTTCATCTGCTCGACCGCGGCGAGATAGGCGAGCCATTCGCGCAGGCCCCGGATGGCGAGACGCTCGGCGCCGAAGAGATCGGAGAGCTCGGGCCCCTCGAGCCAGCGCATCAGGTCGGCGAGCCCGCCTGCGCCCGCGCCGCGCAGCCATCCCGCCGGGTCGAAGGGCGACGCGCCGGGTCCCGCGTGGCGCGCGCCATGCGCGCCGGCGAACCCCTCCGCCGCCTGCGCCCAGGCGCGGTAGAGGGCCTCGGCGCGCTGCCAGACCGGGCCCGCGGCGGCCGCGCCGAAGAGCGCGCGATGCGCGTCGAGCCAGGCGCCGAAGAAATCCGACCCAGCGTTCTCCCCGTCCCGCGCGTGTCCGGGCATCGGCCGACCCCCTGTCCGCTGCCCGCCCGTCCTACACCGCGCATCCACCGCACGCCAGTGGGGCGCCGGCGAGGCCCGGGCGCTCTGGCGGCGGCGCGGCGGCGATGCTACATGCCGAGCATGCAGGAGAACGCACGATCCATCCCCCGGCCGCCCGCGACCGCGATCCAGCCCGACGTCGCGACCCTGCCGCGTCGCGCGGCGCCGGGCGCGCGCAATCTGATCGGGCTCACGCGCGACGGCATGGCGGGCGCCCTGCGCGAGGCCGGCGTGCCGGAGCCGCAGCTTCGCATGCGCGTCGGCCAGCTCTGGGCGTGGATCTACGCGCGCGGCGCGCGCTCGTTCGACGCGATGACCAATCTCTCCAAGGGCTTCCGCGCCGATCTCGCGAGCGCCTTCGAGATCCGCCGGCCCGAGATCGTCTCGCGGCAGATCTCGCGCGACGGCACGCGGAAATATCTCCTGCGGATCGACGGCGGGCACGAGGTCGAGGCCGTCTACATCCCCGAGGAGGACCGCGGCACGCTC
>CAZWDE010000215.1:0-5985 GCA_964632555.1 uncultured Limibaculum sp. | reverse complement strand
CGGCCGGCGGAGCGGGCGATCGGGCTGCTCGGGGCCGGGCAGTCGGCGCTCTCCGCGCTCGCCGTGGCGCTCGGGCTGGCCGCGGCCCTGCGCGCGGCGGGCGTCGGCGGCGGGGCGGGCGTCCTCGCCGCGGTGCCGACGGCGCTGGCGGTCGGCCTCGCGCTCTGGCCGTCGATCGCGGTGCCGTTGCTGGTCGGGCTCGCCGAGCAGCGGGCGAGCGGGTATGCACGGGCGGCGCGGGCGGCGGGCCTGCCGGCCTCTCGGCTGCTGACGCGGCATCTGCTGCCGAACGCCCTCGGCGCCGAGGCGGGCCGGCCGCTGCGCGCGCTGGCGGCGGCCATGGCGACGGAGACGGCGCTGTCGGCGCTGGGCCTCGGCCTGCCGGCGGCGCTGGCCTCGGTCGGTCGTCTCGCCGCGCTCGGCCCCGGCGGGTTCGCCGAGGGCGCCGCGGCCGCGCTGCCGGGGCTGCTCGCGCTCGCCCTGCTCTGCCTTCTCCTTGGCCGGGCCGCAGACCGGCTGGACCGGCCGGCGACCCCGGGCGCGGGCGCATGAGCCCCGTGCTCGATATCCGCGATCTCTCCGTCGCGATCGGCGCGGCGGCGGCGCGCCCGGTCCTCGAGGGGATCGACCTCGCGCTCCCGCCGGCGGGGCGCCTCGCGGTGCTCGGCGAGCGCGGGGCGCCGCTCGCCCTTCTCGCCCGCGCGGCGCTCGGGCTTCTCGACCCGCCCGCGCGGCAGACCGCGGGCGTGGTCCGTCTGGGCGGCAAGGTGCTCGACCGGCCGGCCGGCCGCGCGCGGGGTCTGCGGGCGCACGCCGTGCTCGACGACCCCGCCGACGCCCTCTCGCCGGTGACGAGCGTCGGCGCGCAGCTCCGCGAGGCGCACCGCGCGGCGGGCGGCGCCGGGCGCGCGGCGAGCGCGCGGATCGCCGCCTGCCTGTCGGCGCTGGGGGCGGAGGACGCGCGCGGCTGGCTGCATCGCGTGCCGGCGGCGCTCCCCGCGCCCGCGCTCGCCCGCGCGGCCATCGCGGCGGCGCTGGTCGGCCGCCCGGCCGTGCTCGTGCTGGCGGATCCCTTTGCCGCCCTGCCGCCGACGGAGGCCGCGGATCTGGCGGCGCGGACGCTGGCCCTCGCGGCCGAGCAGGAGACCGCGCTCCTTCTCCTGACGCAGGACCCCGGTCTCGCGGTCGCGATGTCGGACCGGCTGGCGCTCCTCCATGCCGGACGGATCGTCGAAAGCGGGCCGACCGCGGCGCTCGCGGCGTCGCCCCGGCACCCGCTGCTCGCCGCGCTCTTCGCCGACCCGCTGGCTCGCCGGGCGCCCCCGCCGCGCTGGCCGCCGGCCGCCGGGCCGGCGACGGCCGCCCTGCCCGAACCCGAGGCGGACGCCTGCGCCTTCCGCGCGCGGTGCCCCAACGCCTATGCGCGCTGCTTTCTCGAGCGCCCGGAGCTCGAGCCCGACGGGCTGCGCGCGGTCGCCTGCTACCGCCCGGTGGGGGTGACGGCATGAGCGAGACCGTGGCCCCGGCGGAGCACGCCGCGCCCGACGCCGAGACCGCCGTCGCGCCGCCGGTGCTCGCGCTCGAGGGCCTGTCGCTCCGGGCGCGGGGGGAGCGGCTCGGCCCGGTCGACCTGGCGGTCGCGGCCGGCGAGCGGATCGCGGTGCTGGCCGAGGACGGCCACGGGCTCGCGGCCCTCCTGTCGGCTCTCGCGGGCGAGACGCGGCCGGCGTCGGGGCAGCTCCGTCTCGGCGGCGCGCGGCTCGACCGGCTGCGCGGGCGCGCACGTCGCCGCGCGCTGGCGCGGATGTCGATCCTGTGGCGCGACCCCCATGCCGCTTTCGATCCCGCGCGCGCGCTGCTGGCGAGCCTCGCCCAGTCGCTCGCGCCCTCGGCCGTCGGACGCCGCCTCCCGATGGCCGAGCGTCAGAAGCGGCTGATCGGGGCGCTGAGCGCGGCCGGTGCGGACGCCGCCTGGGCCGATGTCCGGCCCGCGGCGCTCGCGCCTGCCGAGCTGCAGCGGATGGCACTGGCCCGGGCGATCGCGCCGATGCCGGACCTCCTCGTCCTCGACGAGCCGCTGGCCCGGCTCGACGCCGCCGAGCGCGGCCTTGTCGCCGACCGGCTCGCGGGCGTCGGGTCGTCGGCCGGCCCGGCGACGCTGCTGCTCACCGCGGAGCCCGCGCTCGCCGCGCGGCTGGCCACCCGCGTGGCGGTGCTGCACGCCGGCCGCATCGTCGAGGAGGGGCCGGCCCGCGAGGTCTTGACCGCGCCCCGCCACCCCTACGCGCGCCGCCTCGTCGCTACCGTGAGCGCCCCGGGCGCGGCCCTGCCCGCCGCCTCGGGGCCGGCGCCGCCGGGCGGCTGCGCCTTCGCGCCCGCCTGCCCGCTCGCGGCCGAGCGGTGCCGGGCCGCGGCGCCCCGCCTCGATCCGGCGGGCGCCGTGCGGGTCGCCTGCCACGCCGTGCAGGAGGGCCGGGACCGGGCGGCCTGAGACGAAAATGGGGGCCGGCGTCGGCCGCCGGCCCCCGTCGAGGCGAATGCGGCGCCGCGCGCCTCAGCCGCCGCGCTTGACCTCGATCCGGCGGCGATCCGCGTCGGTCTCGGTCTTCGGCAGCGTGACCCGCAGGACGCCGTTGTCGAACCGCGCCTCGACGCGGTCGCGGTCGATGTTGCGCCCGACGGGGATCCACCGGTCGAACCGGCCGTAGGCGCGCTCGCTGACCACGTCGCGACGGCCCTCGCCGGTTTCCTTCACCTTCTCGCCGGCGATGTGCAGGTGGTCGTCCTGCACGGTGACCTCGACCTCGTCCTCGGCGAGGCCCGGGATCTCGGCCGTCACGTGCACCGCGGTCGCGTCCTCGGCGATGTCGACGCTCGGATGCGGCAGCGCCGCGCCGGCCACACCGGTGCCGCCGACATCGCGCCACATCTCCTCGAGCATCCGGGTCATCTGCGCCTGCAGCGCGCCGAAGGGGCCGACCGCGGGAAGGCGTGCGGGCCGCGTCACGTGTGTGGGGAGCAGATCATGTGCCATGGGCGAACCTCCTTTCTCAAGAGTTTCGAGACAGGAATTTCCCCGTGTTTCAAGAGCTTCCCGGCGGAACCTCGTTCCGCCGTCACGCTCCACGTGGACACCGTGCCGCGGCGCGTCAAGGGCCCTCAGGTGGCGCGGGGCGACCGTTGCGCGCGGCGCTCGGGCGCCCCGTCTCACATGTTCGGGTAGTTCGGCCCGTCGCCTCCCTCCGGCGGCGTCCAGTAGATCTGCTGCTGCGGATCCTTGATGTCGCAGGTCTTGCAGTGCACGCAGTTCTGGTAGTTGATCTGGAACCGCGGCCCCGTCTTCTCCTCGACATACTCGTAGACCCCCGCCGGGCAGTAGCGCTCCGACGGTCCGCCATAGCGGCCGAGCTCGACCGTGACGGGATAGGTGATGTCGCGCACCCTCAGATGCGACGGCTGGGTGTCCGCGTGGTTGGTGAAGCTGTAGGCGATGTTGGTCGCGCGGTCGAAGGAGAGCACGCCGTCGGGCTTCGGATACTCGATCCGCTCGTAGTCCTTGGCGCGGCGCGTCGCCTCGGCGTCCGACTTGCCGTGGCCGAGCGTGCCGAGGAGCGTGCCGCTGGGGATGCCGAGCCCGCGCGAGATCGAGGCCACCCACATGTCGAGCCCGCCGACCGCCAGCGCCCCCCAGAGCCCGAGGCGCGACCAGAGCGGCTTGACGTTCCGCACGGGCTTCAGGTCGTCGGCGATCGGCCCGCGCTCGACGCGCCGGGCATAGGCGACGAGCTCGTCCTGCCGGCGGTCGGCCCGGATCGCCTCCCAGGCGGCGTCGGCGGCCTTGCGCCCGGAATGCATCGCGTTGTGGTTGCCCTTGATGCGGGGGACGTTGACCATCCCGGCCGCGCCGCCGCGCAGCGCGCCGCCGGGGAAGGTGAGCTTGGGCATCGCCTGCCAGCCGCCCTCCACGATCGCCCGCGCGCCGTAGGCCACGCGCTTGCCGCCCTCGAGCACGGCCGCGACATGCGGGTTGTGCTTCCAGCTCTGGAACTCGGCGTAGGGGTAGACCCACGGGTTCTCGTAGTTGAGGTGGACGACGAAGCCGACATAGACTTGGTTGTTTTCGAGGTGATACATGAACGAGCCGCCGCCGGCCTTGGAGCCGAGCGGCCAGCCCATGGTGTGGGTCACCTGGCCGGGGCGGTGGTTCTCGGGCCGCACCTCCCACAGCTCCTTCATGCCGAGGCCGTATTTCTGCGGCTCGCGGCCGGCGTCGAGACCGTATTTCGCGATCACCTCCTTGGAGAGCGAGCCGCGCACGCCCTCGGCGAGGAACACGTAGCGGCCGCGGATCTCCATGCCGGGCTCGTAGGACGGCCCGGGCGTGCCGTCCTTCTGCCGGCCCATCTCGCCGGCGACCACGCCGATCGCGCGGCCCTCGTCGTCGTAGACCATCTCCGAGCAGGCCATGCCGGGGAAGATCTCGACGCCGAGCGCCTCCGCCTGCTCCGCCATCCAGCGGCAGACATTGCCCATCGACACGATGTAGGCGCCGTGGTTCGACATGAAGGGCGGCATCAGCGCGAGCGGCACCCGGATCTCCCCGCTCTCGCCGAGGATGAAGAAGCGGTCCTCGGTCACGGGGGTGTGGAGCGGCGCGCCGCGCTCGCGCCAGTCGGGCAACAGCGCGTCGAGGCCCGAGATGTCGAGGACCGCGCCCGACAGGATGTGGGCGCCGACCTCCGAGCCCTTCTCGAGCACGATCACCGAGACGTCGTCGCCGCCGAGCTGCTTCAGCCGGATCGCGGCGGACAAGCCGGCCGGCCCCGCGCCCACGATCACCACGTCCACGTCCATCGTCTCGCGCTCGGCCATGATCCGTCCTCCCAGGGCGCCCCACCTGTCGGTTAGTTGCTGTATCGGTCGCTCGCGCCGGGCGTCAACGCATCCGCGACCGAAGGGCACACGCGGGGGGCCTCGCGGCGCGACGGAGAGGCGCGCGCTCGCCGGCCTTGTCGCGCAGGGGCGGGCGGGGCAGGCTGGGCCGGCGGCGCCCCGGCGCCCGGCCGCAGGAGGGCGAGGATGAGCGAGGACCCCTACGATCTCGACGCCGCCTACCGCATCGGCTCGCCCGAGGCGGCGCGGGCGCGCTACGACGCCTGGGCCGAGACCTACGACGCCGGTTTCGCCGAGGGCTGGGGCTATGTCGCGCCGCGCGAGATCGCGGGCCTGTTCGCCGCACGCGCCGGGGCGACGGACACGCCCGTGCTCGACATCGGCGCGGGCACCGGGCTCGTCGCCGAGGCGCTGCCGGGCCGGGTCGTCGACGGGGTGGACATCGCGCCCGAAATGCTGGCGAAGGCCGCGGCCAAGGGCCTCTACCGCGCGCGGATCGAGGCGGATCTGACCCGGCCGCTGCCGATGCCGGACGCCGTCTATGGCGGCTTCGTCTCCTGCGGCACCTTCACCCACGGCCATGTCGGCCCCGAGGCCTTCCCGGAGCTGCTGCGCGTGGCCGCGCCCGGCGCGCTCTTCGTGCTCGGCACCATCCCGGCGGTGTTCGACGGCGCCGGGATCGGCTCGGCGCTCGCGGGGCATGTCGCGGCGGGGCGGATCGGCCCGCTCGACTTCGCCGAGATCGCGATCTATGAGGGCGCCGAGCACCCTCACAAGGACGACCGCGGCCTCGTGATGATCTTCCGCAAGGCCCGCGCGTGAGCCGCGCCGAGGCGCTGGCGGCGATCCGCGCCGCGCTCGAGCATCAGGCGGCCCTCGGGGCGGACGAGGCGATCCTCGAGGCGCCGGTCGACCGCTTCGCCGCCAGCGCCGCCGTGCCCGGCGCGGCCCGCGGCGAGCCGCGACGAGATCGGGAGGCCGCTCCGGATCGTGACCCAGAAGACGACCACGCTGCACCGCTCCGCGTCAAGGCACGCCGCCCGGGTCGCCGAATCGGCCGCATTGCTGGCGGCACGCCAGAAGATCCCGGTC
>CAZWDE010000214.1:0-6010 GCA_964632555.1 uncultured Limibaculum sp. | reverse complement strand
CCACGGCGCGCGGCGCCGAAGCGGCCGCGGCGCCCGCCTCGCCGGCGCGGCCCGTGGCGGAGGCGGCGGCCACGGTGCCGGCGCGGTCGACCGCCGCGGGCGAGGTCGCCGGACCGGCCGGCTCGGGCTCGGCGAAGAGGATCGAGAGCGACACCGCCATGCCGGTGCCCGCGAAGGCCGCGACGACGCCGCCGAGCACGCCGAGCCGCGCGCGCATCCGCCGTGCGGCGCCGAACCGCTGGCGCCGCCGGTCGGGCACGAGCTTCGGCTCGCCGTCGTTGATCTGCTCGCGCAGCGACCTGTCAGACCCCAACATCGCCCTCACTTCGCACTCCGACGCTCTGGCTGGACACCACGTGGCCGCGCTGCTACCGACCATACACCGCCCGGGGGACGACTGGTAACGGTCTAATCACGAATGCTAAGGCAGCTTTATGACCGCATGTTGGCGCTTGCCGAACGGCCGGACGCCCTGTGGCTGCTCGCCGCGATCTCCTTCATCGAGAGCTCGGTGTTCCCGATCACGCCGATCGTGATGCTGGCCCCCATGGTGCTCGCGCGGCCCGACCGCGCGTGGCTGATCGCCGGGGTGTGCACGGCCGCCTCGGTCGCCGGCGGCGTGGCGGGCTATGCGATCGGCGCGCTGCTCTACGAGGAGGTCGGCCGCCCGGTGCTCGACTTCTACGGCAAGGCCGACGAGTTCGCCGAGATCTCCGAGCGGTTCCGCGAATATGGCACCGAGGCGGTGCTGTTCGCGGCGATCTCGCCCTTCCCCTACAAGGTGGTGACGATCGCCTCGGGCGTCGCGGGCCTTTCGCTGCCGGTGCTGATCGGCGCCTCGATCGTCGGCCGCGGCCTGCAGTTCTTCACGGTGGCGGCGATCCTCTGGAAGTTCGGCCCGGCGGCTCGGCCCTTCATCGAGGAGCGGCTGGCGCTTTTCGCCACGCTCGGCGCGGTGCTCTTGATCGGCGGCTTCGTCGCGGTCAAGTACCTGATATGACGGGGTTGGCATGACGGTCTACGGTCGCCTCCTGCTGGCGGGGCTCGGCTCGGCGGCGCTGCTCGTTGCGGCGCTCGGCTCGCAGTGGCTCGGCGGGTTGGCGCCCTGCCCGCTCTGCATCTGGCAGCGCTGGCCGCACGCGGCGGCGGTGGTGATCGCGGCGCTGGCGGTCACGGTGCTCTGGCGCGTGCACCGCGCGCTCGCGGCGCTCGGCGGCGCGGCGATGCTGACGGGCGCGGGTCTCGGCGTCTATCACACGGGGATCGAGCGCGGCTGGTGGCCGGGACCCGACACCTGCGCGGCGCCCGACGCCGGGGCGCTCAGCACCGACGAGCTCTACGCGCGCCTGCTCGAGACGGAGATCGTGCGCTGCGACGAGGTGGCGTGGACGTTCCTCGGCCTCTCGATGGCGAGCTGGAACGCGGTGATCTCGCTCGGGCTCGCCACGTTGTGGTTCTGGTGCGCGCGCAAGCCGCAGCCCGCGCCGTGACCGGCGCTCAGGCCTCGAGCTCGGCGTCCCAGTAGAGAAAGTCCATCCAGCTCTCGTGGAGATGGTTGGGCGGGAACTTGCGCCCCTTGTTCTGCAGCTCCGACGCGTCCGGCCGGTAGGGCGGGCGCGCGAGCGTCATGCCCGCCTGGCGGAGCGTGAGGTTGGCCTTCCGGAGATTGCAGCGCGCACAGGCGGCGACGACGTTCTCCCAGGTGGTCCGCCCGCCGCGCGAGCGCGGGAGCACATGGTCGAAGGTCATCTCGCCCTTCGAGTGGCAGTACTGGCACTCGAACTCGTCGCGCAGGAACAGGTTGAAGCGCGTGAAGGCGGGATAGCGCGCCGGCTTGACATAGTCCCGCAGCACGACGACCGAGGGCAGCCGCATCGCCATCGACGGGCTGTGAACCTCGAAGTCGTACTCGGCGACGATCTGCACGCGATCTAAAAAGGCGGCTTTCACCGCCTCTTGCCATGGCCACAATGAAAGGGGGAAGTACGACAACGGCCTGTAGTCGGCGTTGAGCACGAGGGCCGGATGGTCCCTCAGGCCCGCCGGTTGTCGTACGAAGCTGCTCGCGAAGGATCCGTCCATCAGTGCTCGCCTCGTCGGTCTCACGGACGGTGCCAGAGCGGGATCGGCAGCGCGCCCCTTACCGCCACTATATATCGGGCCGGATCGGGCGCAACCTCCAACATAGGCGGCCTTGCTCCACCCGCAGGTTGCTTATCAAAGCGCTGCGACAGATTTATGTCGCTTCCGCTGACCCGCTTGTCCCCAAGGTTATCCCCAAGCGGACCCGGTGTCGCGGCCCCGCGTCTCATGTCGTCGCCGTCGCCAGCTTGTCGACGAGGAACCCGACCGCGAGGCCGAGCCCGTCGGCGGCGATCCCGTGGCCCGTCCCCTCGGAGGTGAAGCTCGCGACCGGGAAGCCGGCGGCCGAGAGCGCCTCCTGCGCCTCGGCCATCGCCGAGTGCGGCACCACCTCGTCGCGATCGCCGTGGACGAGCAGGACCGGGGGCCGCGCCGCCGCCACGCCGAGGGCCGCGCGGTCGATCACCCGCCCCGAAAAGCCGACGATCCCGGCGAGCGCCGGCAGCTGCCGCGGCCCCACCGAGAGCGCCATCATCGTGCCCTGGCTGAAGCCGAGGAGCGCCGTCGCCGCGCGCGGCACGCCCTCCTCCGCGACGATCTCGGCGATCGCCGCGTCGAGCGCCTCCGCCGACCGGAGATAGCTCTCCATCATCTCGGCCTCGGCCGCGCCGTCGATCTGGGGGATCGGGAACCACTGCCGGCCCATCGGATTGACGCGGCAGGGCTCGGGCGCGTTCGGCGCCCGGAACGCCGTGTCGGGCAGATACTCGGCCATCGGCTGGGCGAGCCCGATCAGGTCGGCGCCGTCCGCGCCGTAGCCGTGGAGCAGGATCACGAGGCTCCGCGCGGTGCCCGAGGCGGGGGCGGCGCGGGGTCCGGTCAGTCGGCTCATCGGCGGTCTCCTCGCGAGCGGCGCCTCCGGGATACGCGAGCCGGCGCGCCCGCACAACCGAGGCTCAGAGCGCGACGCCGGCCCGCGCCTTGCGCGCGGCATAGTAGGCCCAGAGCAGCCGGGCGGCGACCGCGCGCCAGGGCGACCACGCGGCCGCCATCGCGCGCAGCGCCGGCTCGCGCGGACGAGCCTCGAGGGCGAAGAGCGCGCGGGCCGCCTCCTGGAGCGCGAGGTCGCCCGGCGCGAAGACGTCGGCCCGCCCGACCGCGGTCAGGAGATAGAGCTCGGCGGTCCAGCGCCCGACGCCCGTGACCGCCGTGAGCCGCGCCACCGCGTCGTCCTCGGGCAGGCGCGACAGCGCCGCGTAGTCGAGATCCGCCTCGGCGAGCGCGCGCGCGTACCGGATCTTCGGCCGCGAGAGCCCGCAGGCGCGCAGGGCGGCGTCGTCGAGCCGCGTCACGGCCGCGGCCTCGGTCGCGCCCGCCGCCTCCAGCCGTCGCCACACGGCGTCGGCCGAGGCGACCGAGAGCTGCTGGGCGCAGATCGCGCGGAGGAGCGTCGCGAACCCCTCCGGACGGCGGCGGAGCGGCGGCGGTCCCGCGAGCGCGAGCGCCGCCGCGAAGCGCGGCTCGGCCGCCGAGAGCCAGGCGCAGCCCTCGGCGATGTCGGCCTCCGTCTCGATCAGCCGCCCGGTCATGCCCGAGCGATGTCGGCCCGGGCGGCCCGCGGTCAAGCCGGGCTCACCGCGCCAGCCCGTAATGGGCGACCAGCCGCTGCAGCGCGAGCTTGAGCACCACCTTGCCCGAGCGCGCCGACCAGCCCATCCGCTTCTCGCAGGTCTCGAGCCCCTCGAGGAAGCAGCAGACCCGCAGCGCCACGTCCGAGAGGCCGGGACCGAGCGCCCCGAGCGCCGCCGCCACGCGCTCGCGCGCCGCCCGCGGGCCCTCGGCGGGGCCCGACCCGGCGCGACCGCCGCTGCCGCAGTCGACCGGCGCGAGGAAGCGGCCCCAGTCCTGCGCCACCGCCGGGCCCATCTGCGCGGCCTCGAAATCGTCGCGCAGGCGCTCGCCGGCCTCGACCTCCTCGGGGGCGAGAAAGGGGCGCCCGTCGGCGCCCTTCCGCCGGGAGAGCCAGCCGAGCGGGCTCTCGGCGAGGTTGACGCGGATGTCGGCGGGCTCGCCGGTCGCGCCGTCCGCCACGGTGCGCGTGCCGTCGAGCCGGTGCTGGGCGAGGAACGGCGCCTGCGCCTCGGCGAAGCCCTGCGCCTCGCGGGCGGCGAGCTCCTCGGCGAGGATGCGTTTCAGGGCCGCGCGGCCCGGCTCCTCGATCCGGTAGCGCACGCTCGCCTGCCCGCGGCCCGTCGCGCGGATCCAGTCGCGGCGCAGGAACTCGGCCGCCATCGCGACGTCGAGAAGCGCGATCGGCTTCCGGTGCCCGTTGGCGGCGCAGAAGATGCCGCCCTTCGCGGCGCCGCGGGCGAGCAGCAGGAAGGCGCCGGGCTCGCTCAGCCGGCGGAGCGCGGTCTTGGCCGCGCGCCGCACCTCGGCCTCGTCCGGGCCCGCCGCCGCGCCCGCATCGGCCCCGCCGGCCTCCGCCTCGGCGATCAGCCGGTCGTACAACGGATCGTCGCGGCGGTCCTCGACCCGGGCGACCGCCCGCGAGACCGTCGATGGATGGGTGCCGGCGACCGAGGCGAGCCGCCTCAGGCTCGCCCCGTGTTCGACATGCGCGAGATAAAGGCTCGCGTCACGCTGCGCGGCCTCCGACCTCGTTCCCGTCTCCGGCCGAAAAGCCACTCGGCTCCGCCGTTCACAGCGTTCCAGGATACGCAACGTGTCCACCACAGATTCGCCCTTTTTTCTTCGCGTTTTTTCCGCAAATCCGATCTATGTCCCAAAATATAACAGTGTCTTAATGGCTTGGCGGCTTCGGATCGCATGGCGCCTCAGCGCCTGCGGCCACCCGCCCGCGCGCGTTGAGCGCGCGCTCCTCGCGCCGATCGCGCAACGCCCTCCGCCCCGGGCCGACAGTCCGGCCGTCGACCCGAGGCCGGAGGTTTCCCGATGACGACAGCGACGACGACGGCGCCCGCGGCGGCGCCCACCACCTGCCCGGAGGCCGCGCCGGCGGCGCTCTTCCCGCTCGAACGCCCCGCCCCGCTCGCCCGCGCGGCCGGCGCGGGGGCGCGCGCCTATCGCCGGGCGCGCGACCTGCCGGGCGCGCTCCCGGGCCTGCTCGGCGGGGCGGAGGGCGAGATCCTCGGGCGCCTCGCCGCAGCGGAAGCCGATTGCGAGGCGGCGCGGCGCGCGGGCGCCGCGGGCTACCGCGCGGGGCGGCATCTGCAGATCCTGGCCGCCCTCCTCGCCGAGGCGGGCCGCGCCGGGGATCAGCCGAAGGCGTCGGGCTCCTCGGCCTTGCGGCGCTCGACGAAGGCCCGCAGCGCCTCGTCGATCGCGGGATCGAGCTCGGGCTGCACGTAGCTCTCGAGGAGCCGGCGGACGCGCTTCGCGGCGAGCTGCACGCTGTCCGCCCCGCCCTCCTCGGCCCAGGTCTCGAAGGGCTTGTAGTCGAGCACCTCGGTTCGCCAGAACGCGCTCTTGAAGTTGGCCTGGGTGTGCGCGCACCCGAGATAGTGCCCGCCGGGGCCGATCTCGCGGAGCGCGTCCATCGCCTGGGCGTTCGCGTCGACCGCCACGCCCTCGGCGAGCTTGTGCAGCACGCCGAGCTGGTCGGCGTCGAGCACGAGCTTCTCGAGCGAGGCGACGAGCCCGCCCTCGAGCCAGCCGGCCGAGTGCAGCATGAAGTTGACGCCCCCGAGCAGCGCGGCGTTCAGAGTGTTGGCGGTCTCGTAGGCCGCCTGCGCGTCCGGCAGCTTCGAGGTGCAGAGCCCGCCCCCGGAGCGAAACGGCAGCCCGAGCCGGCGCGCCAGCTGGCCGGCGCCGTAGAGGATCTGGCTCGCCTCGGGCGTGCCCATGGTCGGCGCGCCCGAGTTCATGTCGATCGAGGTGACGAAGGCGCCGAAGATCACCGGCGCGC
>CAZWDE010000213.1:0-6048 GCA_964632555.1 uncultured Limibaculum sp. | reverse complement strand
GCGTCTGCGCCAGCAAGGTCTTGCCGCAGCCGGTCGGCCCGATCAGCAGGATGTTGGACTTCGACAGCTCGACATCGGAGGACTTGCCCGAATGCGCGAGCCGCTTGTAGTGGTTGTGCACAGCCACGGAGAGCACGCGCTTCGCCATGTCCTGCCCGATCACGTAGTCGTCGAGGATCTTGCAGATGTCGCGCGGCGTCGGCACCCCGTCGGACGATTTCACGAGGTTGTTCTTCGTCTCCTCGCGGATGATGTCCATGCACAGCTCGACGCACTCGTCGCAGATGAACACCGTCGGCCCGGCGATCAGTTTGCGCACCTCGTGCTGGCTCTTCCCGCAGAAGGAGCAGTAGAGGGTGCTTTTGCTGTCAGAGCCGCTGTTCTTCGTCATGCCAGTCTCCGGGCGGATATCTCCGCCTGTCTATCTTCGGGGGCATTGAGCGGGGCTTGCCCGCTCGCCGGCGGTCGCAACACGCTAGCCGCTCGACGAACCCTTGTCATTACCGGCAGGTGCGTCAGGGGGTCAATCCTCGGTGGGCAGTTCCCGTTTGGTCACGATCGAATCGACGATCCCCCACTCCTTCGCCTGCTCGGCCGTCATGAAGTTGTCACGGTCGAGCGCGTTCTCGACCGTCTCGTAGTCCTGTCCCGTATGATGGACATAGATTTCGTTAAGCCGCCGCTTCAGCGCCAGCACCTCCTGCGCGTGGATCGCGATGTCGGAGGCCTGCCCCTGGAAGCCGCCGGACGGCTGGTGCACCATGATGCGGCTGTTGGGCAGCGCGAAGCGCATGTCCTTCTGCCCGGCGCAGAGCAGCAGCGAGCCCATCGACGCCGCCTGCCCGACGCAGAGGGTCGAGACCGCGGGGCGGATGTACTGCATCGTGTCGTAGACCGACAGCCCCGAGGTCACGACCCCGCCCGGGCTGTTGATGTACATCGCGATCTCTTTCTTCGGGTTGTCGGCCTCGAGGAAGAGGAGCTGCGCCACGATCAGCGTCGACACCACGTCGTGGATCGGGCCGGAGACGAAGATGATCCGCTCCTTGAGGAGCCGCGAGTAGATGTCGTAGGAGCGCTCGCCGCGCGAGGTCTGCTCGACCACGATGGGCACGAGCGTGTTCATGTAGGTGTCGATCGGATCGCGCATGGTCTGCCCCCCGCAAGCGGCTCCTCCGGCCGCCGAGAATTCGTAATCACTCGGTGGGGGGGCGACAAGGCGTGGGCGCGGAAAACCCTCCCGCGGGCCCGCCCCGCGACGCGCGCGCGGCGGATTCGGGCGTGCAGCCGCCGCCGCCCCGCGCTAGGGCGGGGTGCGGACAGAGGGGGCGCGCCATGACACCGGGCTTCACCATCGCCGCCGTGCCGCCGATCCGGCTGGAGGCGGGCGGTCTCGACGCGCTGGGCGCGCTCGCGGCCGATCTGGCGCCGCCGGGGCGCGTGGCGCTGGTGGTCGACCGGGTGCTCGCCGCCCGCGGGCTCGCCGATCGGGCGCACCGCGCGCTCGAGGCGGCGGGGTTCGCCGTCGCGCTTCACGACGGGGTCGAGGGGGAGCCCGGGATCGCCGAGGTGCGCGCGGCCACCGATCTCGCGCGCGGCGCGGATCTGGTGGTCGGCCTCGGCGGCGGCTCGGCGCTCGACGTCGCCAAGATCGCGGCCGCCGTGGCGCTCGACCCGCGCGATCCCGCCGCCTTCGCCGGCGCGGCGAGCCCGCTGCCGGCGCGCGGCCTGCCCAAGATCCTCGTGCCGACGACCGCCGGAACCGGGGCCGAGAGCTCCTCCACCGCGATCTTCGCCGGCGAGACCGGGCGCAAGCTCTGGATCTGGGGGCCCGAGACGAAGGCCGACCGGATCCTGCTGGACCCCGCCCTGGCGGTCACCAAGCCCCCCGCCGTCACCGCCGGCACCGGGCTCGACGCCTTCGTCCACGCCTTCGAGGCGGCGACCAACCGCCACACCCACGCGGGCGCGCAGACCTACGCCCACGAGGCGATGCGGCTGGTGGCGCGCGCGCTGCCGGTGGCGGTCGCCGAGCCCGACAACCTCGCGGCCCGCGCCGAGATGGCGCTCGCCGCCTGCTATGCGGGCGTCGCGATCGACAATTGCGGCACCGCGATCGCGCACAACATCTCCCATGCGCTGGCCGGCCTCGGGCCGGTGCCGCACGGGCTCGCGACCGCGCTCGCCTTCGAGGCGACGCTGCCCTGGCTCGCGGCCGAGCCCACCCCCGCGCTCGCGCGCGCCGCCGCGGCGCTCGGGCTCAGGGGGCCGGCCGCCCTGCCGGGCTTCGTCAGCGATCTGATGGACGCCGCCCGGATCGAGCGCCGCCTGCCGCCGGCCTTCGGCGCCATCGGCGCGCAGGCGCTGCTCACCGAGATGGCCGCGCCCGAGAACGCGCCGATGCGCCGCGCGACCGCCCGCGAGGTGACCGACGCCGATCTCGCCCGCTTCGCCGAGGCCATGCTCGCGCTCGGGGTGCCGGCGTGAGCGAGCACCGGATCGCGAGCGTCACGGTCACGCATCACCGGCTCGTGCTCGAGCCCCCGTTCAAGGCGAGCTGGGACGGGCGCGCGCGCACCCGGTTCGACGCGACGGTCGTGCGGGTGCGCGACCGGGCCGGGCGCGAGGGCGTGGGCTCGGGCGACCTGATGCTGGGCTTCGCGGGCCACGAGGACCTCTTCGTCGGCCACGACCCGCGGGCGCACGACCGTCACGCCGAGGTGCTGGAGCACATCGGCTTCCACTACGGCCGCTGCTGGCCGCTCGATCTCGCGCTCTGGGACCTGCACGGGCGTCAGGCGGGCGAGCCGGTGTGGCGGCTTCTCGGCGGCGAGACCGGGCGGGTGCCGCTCTACGCCTCTTCCGGCGCCCTGCGCGAGCCGCCGGCGCTCGCCGATCTCGCCGAGCGCCTCGTCGCCGAGGGGTTCCCGGCGATGAAGATCCGCTTCTCCTCGAGCGCCGGCGGGCGCGCCGGCTGGCGCGAGGACGTGGCCGCGCTCGAGGCGGTCCGGGCGCGCGTGGGCGAGCGCCTCGCGCTGATGGTCGACTGCAACCAGGGCTGGCGCATGCCGTGGGACACCTCGGCGCCCTGGACGCTGAAGGACGCGCTCGAGGTCGCGGCCGCGCTCGAGCCGCTCGGGATCTACTGGATGGAGGAGCCGCTCCACCGCGCCGACCGGGCGGGTCTCGCCGCCCTCCGCGCCGCCACGCGCCTGCGCGTCGCCGGCGCCGAGATGACGCGCGAGCGCGAGGCGCTCGACGACCTGATCGCCGGGCGCTGCCTCGACATCCTGCAGCCCGACTGCGCGCTGACCGGCGGCATCACCGGCCTCGCCCGGGTGGCCCGCGCGGCGCGCGCGGCCGGGCTCGGCTTCACGCCGCACAGCTGGACCAACGGCATCGGCGTGCTGGCCAACGCGCATCTCTTCGCGGGGACCGGCGCCGGCCCGTGGCTCGAATACCCCTACGACCCGCCGCACTGGACGCCCGAGCGGCGCGACTTTCCGCTCGCCGCCCCGCTCTCGCAGGCCGGGGGCCGGCTCGATCTCGGCGACGCGCCCGGCCTCGGGATCGTGCTCGACGAGGCGCGGCTCGCCGCCACGCGGATCGGCTGATCGGCAACCTTTGGTTTACCTTTCTGGGGTGTTCTTGGTGCGTTCCAGACCGGAGGTCGCCGATGTTCCCCGCCGACGAACTGCACGAGCTGCGCTGCCGGATCCGCGCCCTTCGCGCGCGCGAGGCCGTGCTGAGGGCCCGCATGATCGCCGATCCGGGCGGGCCGGCCTGTGCCGGGGCCGCGTGGGAGGGCGTGGTCGTCAGCCGCGAGAGCCGGTGCCTCGACACCGGCCACCTGCCGGCGGAGCTGCTGGCCGACCCCTCGGCCTTCCGCACCCGGATGTTCCGCGCCGTTCTGCTCCGCCCCGCCGGCGCGGGCGAGCCGGCCGGCCCGCCGGGGCCGGGCCGGGTGGTCGATTTCGCCGCCAGCGGGCCCTGACGGGCGCACCGGTCAGGGGAAGAACACGCGGAAGAAGGCCGAGGCGAGCCAGCCCGCCAGCAGCGCGACGGCGATCGAGGCGAGGCCGTAGATCGCCGACTGCTCCCGCGCCATGCTGTAGATCCAGCGCTCGAAGCCGACCTTGCGCACCGCGATCGTCTGCTCCGTCTGGTCGATCACCCGCTGGTCGCGGATCAGGAAGATCCGCACGCGGTAGTCGCCCTCGACGAGCTGAGCGGGCAGGGCGATCGCGGTGCTGAACAGGGTGTCCTGCTCGATCTGCACCCCGCCCGGCGCTTCGAAATAGGCCCCGCGGTCGCGGCGGATGCGGATCAGCGCCTGGCGGTAGTCCTCGGGGTAGCGTTCGGCGGTGGTCTCGCCGATCAGCCGCACCGCGTGGTCGAGGCCGATGCGGTGGCGCAGGTTCTCGGTGTGGCTGACCACCTGGTCGAGCGGGCGCGAGCTCGCCACGGCGTAGAGGCTCGGGGCGGCGTCGACCGTCACGCCCTCGTCGTTCACCCAGATGCCGAAGCGCCGCTCCTTCTTGCGCACCACCACCGGCGAGGACGGGCCGATCAGCACCACCACCACGTCGAGCGGCGCCTCCTCGGGCGCCGGCGCCTCGCGCTTGACCGCGCCGAAGATCAGGATCTCCGAGCCCTCGAAACGCGTGGTGATCGCCACCTCGCTGCGGCTGAGCGCGGCCACCACCTCCTCCGCCGCGGCCGGGCGGAAGGCGAGCCAGAGGGCCAGCGCGGCCAGCAGCAGCCGGGCCGCGATCACGGCGCCACCCCGCCGATGCTGTAGAGCTCGCCCGGCCGCGCCACGAGGTCGATCGCCAGCTTGGCGCACACCGCCAGCACGATCAGCGCGAGCAGGATCCTCAGCTGCTCGGCCCGCAGCCGCGGCCCCACCCGCACCCCGATCTGCGTGCCGACGACCCCGCCGACGAGGAGCAGCACCGCCAGCACCGCGTCCACCGTCTGGTTGACGATCGCGTGCATCAGCGTGGTCGCCCCGGTCACGAACATGATCTGGAAGAGCGAGGTGCCGACGACCACCGTGGTCGCCATCCCGAGCAGGTAGATCATCGCCGGCACCATGATGAAGCCGCCGCCGACCCCCATGATCGCCGCCAGAACGCCGACCAGCATGCCCACCACGAAGGGCGGGATCGCGCTGATGTAGAGATTGGAGGCCCGGAAGCGCATCTTGAAGGGCAGCCCGTGGATCCAGCCGTGGCGGCGGCGCTCGCGCGGCGGCGCGCCCGACCGGCTCCGGCGCAGCGCCGAGAGGCTCTCGACGAACATCAGCCCGCCGACGATGCCGAGAAACACCACGTAGCAGAGCGAGACCAGCAGCTCCACCTGCCCGAGCGCCCGCAGCGCGGTGAAGATCTGCACGCCGATCGCCGAGCCGACGAGGCCGCCGGCCAGCAGCACGAGACCCATCTTGAAGTCGACCGTGCGCCGGCGCCAGTGCGCGAGCACGCCGGAGAAGGAGGAGGCGACGATCTGGTTGGCCTCGGTCGCGACCGCCACCGCCGGCGGGATGCCGATCAGGATCAGCAGCGGGGTCATCAGGAACCCCCCGCCCACGCCGAACAGGCCCGAGAGGAAACCGACGCCCCCGCCGATCCCCAGAAGCAGGATGGCGTTCACCGAGACCTCGGCGATGGGCAGGTAGATCTGCATGGCGGCCCTTCGCGGTTGCCGGTGTCTAGCACGGGCCGGTCGGAATGCCAGAGGCACATGCGGTCGCGATGGCGCCAGGATCGCGGATCGCGCGGTCCACGGCCGGCCCTTTACTTTTCGTCAAGACGTTTCGCGAAAGCTTGCGGGTGACACCTGTGCTGGAGGGGCCCGGCGTGGCCGGCCCCGGGGCTCTCGGAGGGACGCTATGCTCGCGACCCCTGCGATTTCGTCAACGCCGCTCTTCGGAGCGCGGCTGCACGCCCGGCCGCCCTCGGGCGCCGAGCCCCAGCCGCAGCCCGAGGCGGAGCGCCGCGCGCGGGCGGCGTCGCGCGCGCGGGCCGAGCGGAGCGAGAGCCCCCG
>CAZWDE010000212.1:0-6089 GCA_964632555.1 uncultured Limibaculum sp. | reverse complement strand
GCGGCCTCCTCGGCCTCGCCGATGCGGCCGAGCGGCGTGACGCGCACCATCTCCTCGCGCAGCTCCGAGCGCTCCTTGAGCGCGGTGCGCAGCGTCGAGGTCATCACCGAGCCGAGCGCGATCGCGTTGACGCGGATCCGGTGCTCGGCGAGGCCGGCGGCCATGGAGCGGGTGAGCTGGTCGAGCGCCGCGCAGGCCACCGAATAGCCGAACAGCTCCGGCACCGTCCGCCGCGCCGCGATCGAGGTGACGTTGACCATCGCGCCCGAGAAGGCCGGGTCCTTCTCCGACTGCTGGATCATCCGCCGCGCCACGCCCTGGGCGAGCACGAAGGCGCTGCGCACGTTCTCGTGCATCACGGTGTCGAACTCGGCCGGCTTGAGCTCGAGGAAGCTGCCGGGGCTCGCCTGCCGCCCCGCGTTGACCAGGATGTCGAGCCGGCCGAACGCGTCCTGGGTCGCCGCCATCAGGTTGCTGACGCTGAGCTTCTCCTCGAGATTGCAGCAGAAATGCCCGACCTTCGCGCCCTCGCCGCCGAGGAGCCGCACCGTCTCGGAGAGCCCCTCGTCGTCGGGGTCCGCGAGCATCACCCGCGCGCCCGCCTCCGCGAAGCGCGCCGCGATCGCGCTGCCCACATCCGAGCTCGCGCCCGTCACGATCGCCGTCTTGCCCGACAGGTCCTGGCCCATCCTCGCACCCCGCGTGTCGCGCCGCCCGGTCCTGCGCCGGCGATCCCGCCGCCGGCGCCCGGCTGTGGGACATGCGCGTGCGGATGCGAAATGTCCAGAGCCGAGCGCCGCGGCGTGTGGGCTCGGATATAGTTGAGCCATGTCACTCTGGCAGCGAATCACGCGGTTTCTGGAGAGCGTCCGGTCGGGGCAGCCGCTCAGCGCGGTGTTCGAGCGCCTCCACCGCGAGCCCGAGCGCACCGTCGCCTTCACGATCGCGGTGATCGCGCTCGGCGCCAAGATGGCCAAGGCCGACGGCCGCGTCACGCATGACGAGATCGCCGCCTTCAAGCAGATCTTCACGATCCCGCGGGAGGACGAGGCCGCCGCCGCGCGCGTCTACAACCAGGCGCGGGCCGACGTGGCGGGCTTCGAGTTCTACGCCCGCCGCGTCGCGCGGATGTTCCGCGACCGGCCGGGCGCGCTCTCGGATCTGCTCGAGGGGCTCGTCTTCATCGCGATGGCCGACGGGGAGTATCACCCGCACGAGGCGGTGTTCCTCGACGAGGTGGCGCGGATCTTCGGCATCCCGGACGAGGAGTTCCGCGCGATCCGGGCGCGGCACATGCCCGAGGGGTCGGATCCCTACGCGGTGATCGGCGTGCCGCCGGACGCCGACGACGAGGCGGTTCGCCGCGCCTATCGCGCCAAGGTGCGCGAGCTGCACCCCGACGGGATGATCGCGCGCGGCCTGCCGCAGGAGGCGATGCGCCTCGCCGAGCAGCGCCTCGCGGTGGTCAACGCCGCCTACGAGAAGATCCAGCGCGAGCGCGCCGCCGTCGGCTGAGCCGAGCCTCAGCCCGAGTGGAGGAAGTGCAGGACATCGCCGTCGCGGACCGGGTAGGTCTTGCCCTCGGCGCGCAGCTTGCCGGCCTCGCGCGCGCCCGCCTCGCCGCCGCAGGCCACGTAGTCGTCGTAGGCGACCGTCTCGGCGCGGATGAAGCCCTTCTCGAAATCGCCGTGGATCACGCCGGCGGCCTGCGGCGCCAGCGTGCCCTCGAGCACCGTCCAGGCCCGCGCCTCCTTCGGCCCCACCGTGAAATAGGTGATGAGGCCGAGAAGCTCGTAGCCCGCGCGGATCAGCCGGTCGAGCCCCGGCTCGTCGAGGCCCATCTCGGCGAGGAACTCGGCGCGCTCCTCGTCCGGCAGCTGGGCGATCTCCTCCTCGATCGCCGCCGAGATCACGACCTGGCCCGCGCCCTCGGCCCTGGCCATCTCGGCGACCCGCGCGCTGTGCGCGTTGCCCTCGGCGGCCGAGCCCTCGTCGACATTGCAGACATAGAGCACCGGCTTGGTGGTGAGGAGCTGCAGCGTGTCCCAGAGCCGGCGGTCGTCCTCCGGCACCTCGACGAGGCGCGCCGGGCGGCCTTCCTCGAGCGCCGCTTTCGCGAGCCGCAGCAGCCGGTCGCTCGCCACCGCCTCCTTGTCGCCGGACTTGATCTTGCGCGCGAGGTTCTGGAGGCGGCGCTCGATCGACTCGAGATCGGCGAGCATCAGCTCGGTCTGGATCGTCTCGGCGTCGGCCACCGGATCGACGCGCCCCTCGACATGCGTGACGTCGTCGTCCTCGAAGCAGCGCAGCACGTGGGCGATGGCGTCCACCTCGCGGATGTTGGCGAGAAACTGGTTGCCGAGGCCCTCGCCCTTGGAGGCGCCCTTCACCAGCCCCGCGATGTCGACGAAGGTGAGCCGCGTCGGCACCACCTGGCGCGACTTGGCGATCGCCGCGAGGCGCTCGAGCCGCGGGTCGGGCACCGCCACCTCGCCGACATTGGGCTCGATGGTGCAGAAGGGGAAGTTGGCCGCCTGGGCCGCGGCGGTGCGCGTCAGCGCGTTGAAGAGCGTCGATTTGCCGACATTCGGCAGGCCAACGATCCCGCACTTGAAGCCCATGGGGGTCCCTCCCTCGCGACGCGCTGGCCAGTGCCACGGGGCCCCGGGAGGGTCAAGTGGGGCTCACTCGCGGCGCACGAGGCGGCGGAGCGCGGCGAAGGGGCCGGGCGCGTCCTGCGGGGCCGCCGGGGGCTCGGCGGGCGCCTCGGGCTTCGGGGGCTTCGGCTCCTTCGCCGGCTGGGTGGCGAGCGCGACCGCGTTCATGAAGCCCGAGGCGTCGCCCTCGGCGAGCTTCGGCGCGGCGCGGGCGATCTCCTCCACGAGGGGCGCGAGCCACGCCTCCTCGGCCTTGGAGAAATCGTGGAGCACATAGCCCGACACCTTCGCCTTGTCGCCCGGATGACCGATCCCGAGCCGCACGCGGCCATAGTGCTCGCCGATATGGGCGTGGAGCGAGCGAAGCCCGTTGTGCCCGGCATGCCCGCCGCCCTGCTTGACGCGCACCTTGCCGGGCGCGAGCGCCAGCTCGTCGTGGAACACCAGAACGTCGGCCGGCTCGAGGCGGTGATAGCGCATCGCCTCGCCGACCGACCGGCCCGACTCGTTCATGTAGGTCATGGGCTTCAGCAGCAGCAGCTTGGCCCCGCCGAGCCGCCCCTCGGCCACCTCGCCCTGGAAGCGCGCGCGCCACGGCCCGAAGCCGTGAGCCCCCGCGATCGCGTCCACCGCCATGAAGCCGATGTTGTGACGGGTGCGCGCGTATTTCGGGCCCGGATTGCCGAGGCCGACGAAGAGCTTCATCCCGCCGGCCTCCCGCGCCGCTCAGCTGTTGTGGGCGCGGATCTGCTCGGCCGCCTGCTTGTTGAAGGCGACGCCCTTCTGCTCGAGAAGCTGGTCGAGCTCGCCCGAGAGGGTCATCTCGACGATGATGTCGCAGCCGCCGACGAACTCGCCGCGCACGTAGAGCTGCGGGATCGTCGGCCAGTCCGAATAGGTCTTGATGCCCTGCCGCAGCTCGTCGGAATCGAGCACGTTCACCCCGGAATAGTCGACGCCGACGAAGCCGAGGATCTGCGCCACCTTGCTGGAGAAGCCGCATTGCGGCATCTCGGGCGTGCCCTTCATGAACAGAACGACGTCGTTCTGCTCGACGGTCTCGCGGATCTGGGTCTGGATGTCGCTCATCGCTGGCTCCCGCGGGCGGCGCCGGCCATCCCGGCGCGGCAGAGTGTTTCGCTCGGAAAACTAGTCGCGCCGGCGGGAGCGTGCAAGGTGGAGCTAGTCCGGCGCGCTCGTCTGGAGGGCGAGCGCGTGGAGCGGCGCGTTCGCGCCCTCGAGGATGCTCTTGAGGGCCTCGTTGACCATGCGCTGCTGCTGCACGCGGTTCTTGCCGCGGAACTCCTCGGTCACGACGGTCGCGCGGTAGTGATTGCCGTCGCCCGCGAGGTCCTGGATCTCGACCTGGGCGTCGGGGAAGCGCGCCCTGATCAGGCGCTCGATCTCGCTGGCTGGCACTGGCATCGGCGTCTCCCTCGGCCTCCGCCTCTGGCTAGCGCCTGCCGGGCGGCGCCGCAAGGACCCGGGCGGAGGCCCGGCCCGCGCTGGGCCGGGCGCCGGCGGTCAGGCGATGGCGTCGCCGAAGGCGCCGGCGTCGAAGCCCGCCACCGTCTCGAGCTCGTCGACCACGCCGCGGAACACGAGCGTGAGGTCGCCGCGGAAGTGGTTGTCGGCGTCGATCACCACGGTCACGTCGTTGCCGTCGATGGCGACGTCGTTCTCGCCGCCCTTCGCCTCGACCAGCTCCAGGAACTCGACGAAGTCCGCCGCGGTCTCGACCCGGGCCTGGTTGGCGTTGTTGCCGGAGATCGCGCTGCCCTC
Source organism: uncultured Limibaculum sp. (assembly GCA_964632555.1). Lineage (GTDB taxonomy): Bacteria > Pseudomonadota > Alphaproteobacteria > Rhodobacterales > Rhodobacteraceae > Thermohalobaculum. The sequence continues at coordinate 1,650 of CAZWDE010000212.1, read as the reverse complement.
GAAGTACTTGCCGTCGAGGCGGAAGACGAGGGTGTCCCAGTCGCTCTCGGTGGCGCGCTGCTTGATGTCCCAGTCGGTGAAGATCTTGGTCCCGGCGTTGCGGTTGTCGATCTGCACGGTGTCGAGCCCGTCGCCGGTCGCGACGATCTGGGTGCCGCGGCCCGGGCGATAGCTGTCGTCGGCGTCGGTGCCGGCGAAGATGTCGCTCAGGTCGAGCTGCTTGGCGACGCCGTCGAGGTCGAGGATCAGGTCGCCGCGGAAATGGTTGTCGGCGTCGATGCGGAGGACGAGGTCGTCGCCCTCGACGGTTGCCGCGTTCTCCGAGCCGTCGTCGGCCAGCACCGCCTCGATCAGCTCGAGGACGTCGTCCGCGGTCTCGACCTTGGCCTGGTTCTTGTTGCGGGTGCCGATCTCGTGCCCGGCGAAGTAGCCGCCGTCGAGGCGGAAGAACATCGTGTCCTCGCCGACCGTGAAATCCGTGACGGTCTTGGTCCCGGCGTTGCGGTTGTCGAACCGCAGCTGATCCGCGCCGCCATCCGACAGGTCGATGCCAAAATCGCCACGCTTGATGTCGAACATGTCGTCGCCGGCCGTGCCGGTTGCCACGCCGCCGAACCCGATGGTCTTCTTGCTCACAACGATCTTCATACGCTCACTCCTCGGTGTCTACGAGGGGCCGACCTGCCGGCCCCGTTGCGTGGCCGGGCTTAGACAGCGAGTCGGCGGCGGAAACTTGATCCGAGTGAAGCGAATTCGGCCGAAATCGCGGGTTGTTCGGGGCAGCACCCGAAAAGCCGCGCCGCTCTTCAACCGACGGTTGCAGAGTTCGGCGGCCTCAGGCGTTCATCGAGTCGAAGAACTCGGAATTCGTCTTGGTCTGCTTGAGCTTGCCGAGCAGGAACTCGATCGCGTCGGTGGTGCCCATCGGGTTGAGGATGCGCCGGAGCACGTACATCTTGGTGAGGTCCTGCTTGGAGACCAGGAGGTCCTCCTTGCGGGTGCCCGATTTCAGGATGTCGATCGCCGGGAACACGCGCTTGTCGGCGATCTTGCGGTCGAGCACGATCTCGGAGTTGCCGGTGCCCTTGAACTCCTCGAAGATCACCTCGTCCATCCGGCTGCCGGTGTCGATGAGCGCGGTCGCGATGATGGTGAGCGAGCCGCCCTCCTCGATGTTGCGCGCCGCGCCGAAGAAGCGCTTCGGCCGCTGCAGCGCGTTGGCGTCGACGCCGCCCGTGAGCACCTTGCCCGAGGACGGCACCACGGTGTTGTAGGCGCGGCCGAGGCGGGTGATCGAGTCGAGGAGGATCACCACGTCGCGCCCGTGCGCGGTCAGCCGCTTGGCCTTCTCGATCACCATCTCCGCGACCGCCACGTGCCGCTGCGCCGGTTCGTCGAAGGTGGAGGACACCACCTCCCCCGCCACCGAGCGCTGCATGTCGGTCACCTCCTCGGGCCGCTCGTCGATCAGCAGCACGATCAGGTAGCACTCCGGGTGATTGACCTCGATCGACTTGGCGATGTTCTGCAGCAGCACGGTCTTGCCGGTGCGCGGCGGCGCGACGATGAGCCCGCGCTGGCCCTTGCCGATCGGCGTGACGAGGTCGATCACGCGGGCGGAGCGGTCGCGGATCGTGGGGTCCTCGATCT
>CAZWDE010000211.1:0-6122 GCA_964632555.1 uncultured Limibaculum sp. | reverse complement strand
GCGCGGCGCGGCGCGGTGTCGGCGCGGCGCCCGGCGCGCGGCTCGACGGCCATCGGGATCGCGCCGCGCTCGGTTCGGACGGTCTCGACCGACCGGCCGCCCGCCCGCGCCGCGATCTCGCCCGAGAGCCAGGCCTCGAGCTCGGCCTCGCCCGGCGGCTCGGCGGCGAAGCTCGTGACCTCGACCAGCGCGCGGTCGGCCGCATAGGGCAGCACGTAGACGAAATCGACGCGGTCGGGCCGGGGCGGTCCGAACGCCATCAGCGTGACGCGGCCGGGGTCGAAGGCCGCGCCGTCGACGCGCACCTCGCGGCCGAGGAAGTGCTGGGCGAAGCGGGGCCGCTCCGCGCAGGGCCGCGTGTCGACCAGATAGCGGGCCGTCACGGCGCCCCGGTCGGTCTCGACCACCCAGTTCCCATGCCGGTCGCGACCGGGCTCGCCGACGGCGCAGGTGCCGCGGTGGAGCCGCGTGGTGTCGGAGCGCCGGCACAGCGCCACCGCCTTGTCGTAGAAGCGGATCGCCGGGAGCGTCTCGTAGCGCAGGCGCTCCGAGCGGCGGATCAGCGTCTCGCCCTCGCGCTCGACCGCCCACGCGCTCCAGCGCGCCCGCACGCAGCCGGCGAAGGGGTCGCGGCCGGTGCGCCAGAACGACCACGTCCGGTCGTCGCGGTAGACCGTGCGCGGCTCGATCACGGTGGCGGGGATCCGCCGCTCGGCCAGCCGCACGGCGAGGCTGAGGCCGGCGCATCCGCCGCCGAGAATGGCGACGCGGCTGTCAGGCTGCGGCATCGACGGCCTCCCCGGGCCCCGCCCGGGCCACCAGATCGAAGATGGGATCGTGCAGCGCGCGGTCATGCGGGCGGGGGCGCGGCGCCGGGCCCGTGGCGGCGCGGCCCGCGATCAGCAGCTTGCGCCAGCGCGGCACGACCACGCGGCCCGCCAGCGCATCGCCGCCCCGGCGCGCGAGCCGGGTGCCGATCGCCCGGTAGACCGCCGCCGCCGCCGCGATGCCGGGCCGGAGCCGATCCGGCAGATGAGCGAGCCCCGCGCGGCCGCTCTCGTGGTACCGCTCGGCGAGGGCGAGCAGCCGCAGCACGGCCCGCGCCGCGTCGCGCCGGGTCGCCGGCTCTGCCGCGGCGATCTCGGCGGGTGCGGCCGCCAGCCAGGTGCCCGGCAGGTAGCGGCGGCCGAGGCGCGCGTCCTCGCCCACGTCGCGCGCGATGTTGACGAGCTGCAGGGCGATGCCGAGATCGACCGCGTGGCGCCGGGCGGCCGGGTCCTCGATCCCGAAGGCGGCGCACATCAGGAGCCCGACCGTGCCGCCCACGCGATAGGCGTAGCGGATCAGCGCGCGCTCGTCGGGGACGGTCCGGCCCGCCGCATCCGCGAGCACGCCGTCGATCAGCTGCTCCACCGGGCGGCGCTCCAGCGCCCCCTCGGCGGCGAGGCGCGCGAGCGCGCGGGCCAGCGGATCGCGGCCGCGCCGGTGCCACGCGCCGTCGCGCAACCGACGCAGCCGGGCGCGCGCCGCATCCGAGCCGTCGCGATCGACGAGATCGTCGATCTCCCGGCAGACGGCGTAGAGGCGCGCCGCGCGGTCGGCCTCGCGCCGGGGCAGGAGGCGGGCGGCGAGCGCGAAACTCCGCCCGTGCCGGCGCAACGTGTCCGTCGCGTCCTCGCCGCTCATCGGACCGCCTCCGCCGCGGGCACCAGCCGGTCGAGCACCTTGGCCGAGGACAGCACGCCCGGCACGCCGGCCCCGGGATGGGTGCCCGCGCCGACGAGGTAGAGCCCGGCGACCCCCTCGGCGCGGTTGTGGTAGCGGAACCAGGCCGACTGGGTGAAGAAGGGGGAGAGCGAGAACCCCGCGCCCGCGACCGAGAGATAGCGGTCGCGGAAATCCTCGGGCGTCATCCAGAACTGCGCCTCGATGGTGTCGCGGAGGCCCGGCAGCATCGTCGCGTCGAGCGCCTCGACGATGCGGTCGCGGAGGCGCGGGCCCTCCGCCGCCCAGTCGATCGGCGCCTCGAGATTGGGCACCGGGCAAAGCACGTAGAAGCTGTCCCGCCCGGCCGGCGCGAAGCCCGGGTCGGTCGCGGTCGGACGATGGACGTAAAGCGAGAAATCCTCGGCGAGGCGCTTCTTCCGGAAGATGTCGTCGAGGAGCCCGCGGTGACGTTCGCCGAACCAGACGGTGTGGTGCGCCACCTCGGGCCATTGCCGCCGGGCGCCGAAATAGAGGACGAAGAGCCCCATCGAGAGCCGTCCGGCGCGGGTCCGGAGGCGCGCCACGCGCGTGCCCGCGCCGGACGGCAGCATCTCGCGGAAGAGATGCACCGGATCGGCGTTGGAGACGACGATCTCGGACGGGATCGTGGCGCCGCCCGCGAGCGCGACCCCGCGCGCCCGCCCCTCCTCGACGAGCACGCGCTCGACCGTCTCGCCGAGCCGGATCTCGACGCCGACCTCCTCGGCGAGCGCGCCCAGCGCGTCGATCAGCGCGCCGGTGCCGCCGAGCGGGAACCACACGCCGTCGCGCCGCTCGAGATGGCTGATCATCCCGTAGATCGAGGTTGTCTCGTAGGGGTTGCCGCCGACGAGCAGCGGCTGGATCGAGAAGGCGCGCCGCAGCCGGTCGTCCGCCAGATGACGGCTCACCATGCCCCAGACGCTCTCGTGGCTGCGGAGCCGGACGAGGTCCGGGATCTGGCGCAGCATGAAGAGGGGGTCGTGGAACGGCTTGTCGGACAGCTCGGCGAAGGCCTTCTCGTAGATCGCCTCCGAATGGCGGCAGAGCGCGCGGTAGCCCGCGACGTCGGCGGGCGAGAGGCGCGCGATCTCGGCCTCGGTCCGCTCGGTGGTCGGCCCGTAATCGAAGCTCTCGCCGTCGGCGAACTCGAAGCGGTACCACGGGTCCGGCACGGTGAGGGTCACGCGCTCGGCGAGCCGCCGGCCGAAGAGGGCGAAGAGCTCGTCGACGAGAAACGGCGCGGTCAGCACGGTCGGCCCCGCGTCGTGGCGGTACCCGCCGCGCTCGAAGACCTGCGCGCGCCCGCCGAGCCGCGGGCATCGGTCGACCAGCGTGACCGCATAGCCCTTGGCGCGCAGGCGCAGCGCCGCGGCGATGCCGCCGAAGCCGGCGCCGATCACGACGGCGCGCGGCGCGCCTATGCCGGTGTCGCGCGGCATCAGGCGGCCCCGCCGAGCCGGGCCCCGACCCGGTCGCAGAGGACATCGAACGCGCCGCCCACGCCGCCCGGCAGCGCGATGGCCTCGGCGCGCGTGTCGCAAAGCCGCCGCCGCGCGATCCGCGCCGCCTCGGCCGCGGCCGCGGCGCGCGGCCGGCCCGTGGCCGCCTCGATCACCAGCACCGCGTTGAGCGCCGGGCGCCGGGCGTCCGCTGCCGCGTCGGCGATGTCGTCGGCGATCTGGTAGGCCACCGCGAGGCGGTCGCCGGCCCGGCGCGCGTCGCGCCGCGCCCCGTCCGAATGGCCCGCCGCCGCCAGCGCCAGCTCGACCGGCAGGGCGAGGAGCGGCCCCGACTTGGCCGCGGCGACCGCCTCGTAGCGGGCGAGATCGGGCGCCTCGTCACGGCCCGGGGCGATCTCGGCGGCTTGTCCGCGCGCCGTCTCGGCGACGGCGCGGTGCGCGATCTCGGCGGGTGCCGTCCCGCCGCGGGGCCGGAGGGAGGCCAGCGCCGCATGGGCCGCGGAGATCATCAGATCGCCCGCGCAAAGCGCCACCGCGTCGCCGAAGCGCGCCCAGACCGACGGCGCGCCGCGCCGTTCGCGGTCGCGGTCCTGCAGGTCGTCGTGCACGAGGGAGGCGTTGTGGAAAAGCTCCGCGCCGGCCGCGATGGCGGTGGCGGTGGCCGGCGCGAGGCCGAGCCGGCCCGCCGCGTCGAGCCCGAGCGCGGCGCGGACCCGGCCTCCGCCCGCGCCGAGATGATGGGCGATCGCCGCGCTCACCGGCCCCGCCTCGGCGAGGCCGCAAAGCGCACGCATCCGCGCCTCGACCTCCTCGAGGGTGGCTCCCGGCGAGGGGGCGGCGGTCCGGACGGTCGGCGCGGTGAGCATCGGGCGTCTCCTGAGGGCAAGAGGGACCGGCGCCCGCTGCGGCGGGCGCCGGGCTGGCGCTCACTCGGCCGGCTGGGCGCTGAGCGAGCGATCCGACGGGTCGGTCTCGGCGGCCGACTTGCGGATCGCGATCACGTAGATCAGCACGCCGAACGCGGCCTTGGCGACGAGATCGGCCACCGTGTAGCCCACCTGGATGATCGTCTCGGCGGTCGCGCCCTCGAGCCCGATCGCGCCGGCGAAATAGACCACCGGGTAGAACGCCCAGGAGCCGATCGTCACCCAGCGCGCGAGATCCACGAGGCCGCGGACGTCCTCGGGCTGGCGCTGGATCGACTCACGGAGCCCGACGAAGAGCTCGTTGACGATCGCGAGGAACGGGATCATCGAGGCGATGCCCCACGCCCAGCGCGTGCCGCTTTCGTCCGCGATCTCGCCGGGATAGCCGAGCACGATCATCACGGCGGCAAGACCGCCGAGCCGCGCGCCCTTCTTGAGCGTCTCGTCGCGACCGAGGTTCATCACGAGGATCAGCTCGATCAGCAGGAGCGGCACCGTCAGCAGCCAGTCGACATAGCGGTAGGCGTCGTTGAACGGCACGCCGGTCGCCTGCAGCTGGCCGTCGACGATGGTGTAGGCTTCCTCCCAGCTCTGGCCGATGCGGAAGTAGTGGTAGGCGGCGATGAAGGTCACGAGGCCCGTGATCGTCATCGCGGTTCGATAGGCCGGCGCGACCTGCGACCGCCCGAACCAGAAGAACAGGGTGGCGGCGAGCATTGTCGCGAACGTGAACGAGAAGGCGTTGTAGATCAGCTGGTACTGACCGAGACTCAGGTCTTCCATGGCGGTGCTCCTTCGCTTGGGGCTGAGCGGTAGGGAGCGCGGATCGGGGGCGCTTCAATCGCCGCCGCGCGGATATCCCGTGACGCGCGGCGATATTCTGCCCGGCAAAATACCGGGCGGGCTTTGTCTCTTTTCCATACGGAAATTAGCGTGGATTAATGACGGGGCCGGCGGCGGGCCGAACCGCCCGCCGGGCGTGACGGAGGGCGCCAGCGCCCGACCGGCGGCACGCCGGCCGGGCACCGTGGCGGGATGCGCGGCCCGGGCCGGACGACGCCCGGCCCCGGCCGTCCGGCCTCAGCCCAGCACGGCCTTCACCGAGGCGGCGGTCGCCTCGACCACCCGGTCGGCCTCGGCCCGGGTGATGCAGAGCGGCGGCGCGAAGCCCGCGATGTCGCCCTCGGGCATCGCGCGGCTGATCACGCCGCGCTTCAGGAGCTCGCCGACGACCTGCGCGCCCACCTTGCGCGCCGGATCGAAGAAGCGGCGGCTCTCGCGGTCCTCGACGAACTCGACCGCCATCAGCAGCCCCTCGCCGCGCACTTCGCCGACATGGGGGTGATCGCCGAGCGCGTCGCGCATCGCGCCGAGGAAGTAGGCCCCCGTGTCGCGCGCGTTGTCGACGAGGCCGAGGCGCTCGAGCAGCTCGAGATTGGCGATCCCGGCGGCCGCGCCGATCGGGTGGGCCGAGTAGGTCCAGCCGTGGCCGAGCGGGCCGATCTCGTCCGCCCCCTTCTCGAGCACGCGCCAGACCTTGTCCGACACGATCGAGCCGGAGAGCGGCGCGTAGGCGGAGGTCAGGCCCTTGGCGATCGTCACGAAGTCCGGCGTGATGCCGTAGTGATCCGAGCCGAACATCGAGCCCAGCCGGCCGAAACCCGAGACCACCTCGTCGGCGATCAGCAGGATGTCGTGCTTCTGCAGGATCGGCTGGATCGCCTCCCAGTAGCCGGCCGGCGGGGGCACCAGGCCGCCGGTGCCGAGCGCCGGCTCGCCGATGAAGGCGGCGATGGTCTCCGGCCCCTCGCGCTCGATGAGCCGCTCGAGCTCGGCCGCGCAATGGGCGACGAACTCCGCCTCCGACATCGCGGTGTCCGGCCGGCGGAAGTAGTAGGGCGCCTCGGTGTGCTTCACCTGCGCCAGCGGCAAGTCGAACTTCTTGTGGAAGAGGTGCAGGCCGGTCAGCGAGCCGGTCATCAGCCCG
>CAZWDE010000210.1:0-6133 GCA_964632555.1 uncultured Limibaculum sp. | reverse complement strand
TCGAGGCTGCCGCGCAGATCGGCCTCGGAGCGGCTGTTGAAGCGCTGGTCCTCCTCCTCGACCTCGCTCAGCTCGCGCCGCTCGACGAGGATGTCGGGCTCGATGCCGAGCGCCTGGATCGACCGGCCCGACGGCGTGTAGTAGCGCGCCGTGGTCAGCTTCATCGCGCCCTTGTCGCCGAGGCGCATCACCGTCTGCACCGAGCCCTTGCCGAAGCTCTTGGCTCCGACCACGATCGCGCGGCGCTGGTCCTGCAGCGCGCCCGCGACGATCTCGGAGGCGGAGGCCGAGCCCTCGTTGATCAGCACGACGAGCGGCTTGCCGTTCGCGAGGTCGCCCGGCCGGGCGTTGGTGCGGTCGGCCTCCTCGAGATTGCGCCCGCGGGTCGAGACGATCTCGCCCTCCTCGAGGAAGGCGTCCGAGACCGCGATCGCCTGGCTCAGCAGCCCGCCCGGGTTGTTGCGCAGATCGATGACGTAGCCGACCAGCTCGTCGCCGTTGACCTGCTCGGCGATCTCCCCGATCGCCGCCTCGAGGCTCTCGGTGGTGTTCTCGTTGAAGGCCGTGATGCGCAGGATGCCGACATTGCCCTCGACGCGCGCGCGCACCGCGCGGATCGTGATGATGTCGCGCACGATCGTCACCTCGAAGGGCTCGTCCGCGTTCTCCCGGCTGATCGTGACCACGACCTCCGAGCCGACCGGCCCGCGCAGGCGGTCGACCGCGTCGGAGAGCGTGAGGCCGAGCACCGACTCGCCGTCGATATGGGTGATGAAGTCGCCCGCCTCGAGCCCGGCCTCCGCCGCCGGCGTGTCGTCGATCGGGGCGACGACCTTGACGAAGTTGTTCTCCATCGTGACCTCGATGCCGAGGCCGCCGAACTCGCCGCGCGTCTGCTCGCGCATGTCCTCGAAGTTCTCGGGCGGCAGATAGCCGGAGTGTGGGTCGAGCGAGGACAGCATGCCGTTGATGGCCGCCTCGATCAGCTCCTGCTCGTCGACCTCCTCGACATAGTTCTGCCGGACGCGCTCGAAGATGTTCCCGAACAGGTCGAGATATTCGTAGGTGGTGCGGGCGTCGCTCTCCTGCGCGGAGACCGCGGTGACGAGATGGGGCAGGGCGGTGGGCAGGCCGGCCCCGATGGCGGTTCCGACCAGAAGGGCCACGACGGTGGTGCGCATTGGATGGGGCCTCATTCGCTGACATTCACGAACCAGGGGGCGGGGTCGACCGCCGTCCCGGCATGTCTGATCTCGACATATAGCTCGCTCGTCTCGACTTGCGGGACCGCCCCGCTCGCTTCAAGCAAAAATTCCTCGGAGCTCGGCAGCGGACCGCCGAGATCGCCGAGGCGTTCGCCCGCGAGCACGGTTTCCCCCACGCGCCGCTCGGTGCGTCCGAGGCCGGCGAGCACGACGAGCCAGTCCTCCTCGGGCTCGAGGATCACCACTTCGCCGTAGTCGATCAAGGGGCCGGCGTAGCGGATCGTGCCGTCCCACGGAGCCGTGACCGCCGCGTAGGCGGGCGCGGTGAAGGCGATGCCCTGCCCGGTGCGGCCCCAGGGGTCGACCCCGCCGAAGCTGCCGGTGACGCGGCCCGCGACCGGGCGCCGGATCCGGCCGCGGTTGTCCGAGAAGCGCCCGGCGCCCACCGGCTCGGGCAGGCTGGCGCGGAGCGTGGCCGCGAGGTCGTCGAGGTCCTGCGCGCGGGCCGCCGCCTCCTCGGCCTGTCGGGCGAGGGCGCGGCGCAGCTCGGCGGTGGCCGCGCTCCGGCTGCGGCGCCGGCTCTGCTCGGCCTCGGCGCGCAGCGCCTGCAGCGAGGCGAGCGCGCCGCGCGCCTCGGCGCGGGCGATCTCCTGACCGAGGCGGACGGCGCGGAGCGCGTCGAGCTGGCGCGTGGCCTCGGCCATCTCGGCGCGGATCCGGGGCGCGAGATCGGCGATCAGGAGCCCAGAGCGCGCCGCGGCGAGCGCGCCGTCGGGATGCGCGAGGAGCGCCGATCGCGGGGCGCGGGCGAGGCTCTGGAGCGCGCCGAGCAGCGCCGACAGCCGCGCGCGCTCGGCCTCGAGCGCGTCGGTCAGCCGCCGGTCCTCGGCCGCGAGGCTGCGGAGCCCGCCGCGGAGCGCCGCGAGCGCGGCCTCGTTGGCCTGCACGGCGACGCCGCGCGCCGCGCGCCGCGCCGCCGCCCCCTCGGCGCCGGAGAGCGCCGTCCGCGCCTCCTCGAGCAGGGCGCGCGCCTCCTCGATGCGGCTGACGGCGGCCTCGTGGGCGCGCGGCGCCGCAAGCCCGCCGGGCCCGAGAACCGCGACGGCGAGCGCGAGGGCGGCGAGCCGGCGCGTCATCGCGGGCCCCGGCGGATCAGGCTCCGCCCCGTCATCTCCGGCGGGGTCTCGATCCCCATCAGCTCGAGCAGCGTCGGGGCGATGTCCGCGAGCCCGCCGGCGCGGAGCGCGAGCCCCGCGTTCGAGCCATGGGCCGCCAGCGCGACCGGCACGGGGTTGAGCGTGTGCGCCGTGTGCGGTCCGCCCGAGCGCGGATCGATCATCATCTCGCAATTGCCGTGATCGGCGGTCACCAGCATCGCGCCGCCGGCGCGCGCCACCGCCTCGAGACCGGCCCCGAGCCCGCGGTCCACCGCCTCGCAGGCGCGGATCGCGGCGCCGAGATCGCCCGTGTGCCCGACCATGTCCGGGTTCGCGAAGTTCACCACGATCAGATCGTACCCGTCCGCGACGGCGCGCACCAGATGCTCCGTCACGTCGGCCGCCGCCATCTCGGGCGCCAGATCGTAGGTCGCGACCTTGGGCGAGGCCGGCATCACGCGGTCCTCCCCCGGCGCGGGGGGGGGCCCCCCCCCGCGGGAGCAGAGACCGGCGCCGGCGGCTCCACGCCGCCGTTGAAGAAGAACGTGACGTGAGGGTACTTCTCGGTCACGGCGAGGCGGAACTGCCGCCGGCCGGCCCTGGCGACGCAGTCCCCGAGCGTGTTCGGCACCGCGTCGGCCGGGAACACGGTGTCGAGCAGCGCGGACAGGCGGTCGGAGTACTCGGCCATGCCGAGCCGGGCGGCGAACGCGACCGTGCGGTGGCGGGCGAAGCCGTCGAACTCCGGATCGCAGAGGGCGCCCATGATCTCGCGCGCCCGGTCGGCGCGGAAGTTGAGGCAGAAGACGCCGTCGCCCGTGTCCGCCACGCCCGCGTAGTCGGCGATCACGGTCGGCTGCACGAACTCGTCGGTCTCGCCGCGGGCATAGGCCCGTCCGATCGCGGTCGCCGCGTCGGGCGCCTCGCGGCCCTCGCCGTCGAGGATCAGCCGGTAGGCGCGCTCGACGCGGTCCCACCGCCGGTCGCGGTCCATCGCGAAGAAGCGGCCGCAGACCGTGGCGATGCGCGCGCCCGCCGCGAGGGCCGGGGCGGCGGCCCGCGTCAGCATCGCCAGATAGCCCTGCGCGCTCTGCGGCGCGGTGTCGCGGCCGTCGAGGATCAGGTGGAGCGCGACCGGGATCCCGCGCCGCGCGAGGAGATTGGCGGCCGTCGCGAGATGCGCCTGATGGCCGTGCACACCGCCGGTCGACATCACCCCGATCAGATGCGCGGTGCCGCCGGTCTCGCGCATCCGCGCGAGAAAGCGCCGGATCGCGGCGCGCTCGGCGAAGCTGCCGTCGGCGATCGCGCGGTCGATCCGCGGCAGGTCCATCCAGATCACCCGGCCTGCGCCGATGGTCATGTGGCCGACCTCGGAGTTGCCCATCTGCCCCTCGGGCAGCCCCACATCGGGACCGGAGGCGGCGAGCCGCGCCGTGGGACAGGTGCGCATCAGCCGGTCGAAATTCGGCGTGCGGGCCAGCAGGGGCGCGTTGCCCTCGCGGCTGTCGCGGAGGCCCCAGCCGTCGAGGATCGTCAGCACCACCGGCTTCCAGATCATGCCGCCCTGTCCCTGCGCCGCGCCCCGCGGCCCCGTCCTAGAGAGCGCCGGCGCGGCGGGCAAGGCGCCGGACACGGGCCGCCGGCGCTCAGCCGCCACCCCGGTGATAGGGGCTGCCGGCGAGGATCGAGACCGCGCGGTAGAGCTGCTCGGCGAGCATCGCCCGCACCAGCATGTGCGGCCACACCATCGGCCCGAGCGACAGGACGACGTCGGCGCGCTCGCGCGCCGCGGCGCCGTGGCCGTCCGCGCCGCCGATCAGGAAGGCCGCGGCCGGTCGCCCTGCGTCCCGCCAGTCGCCGATCAGGCGGGCGAGGCCCGGGCTGTCGAGCGTCCGGCCGCGCTCGTCGAGCGTGACCACCGCGGCGCCGGGCGGCGCCTGCTCCAGGAGCTTCGCCGCCTGCGCCCCGGGATCGCGCGCCTTGCCCTCGTGCACCTCGCTCAGGCCGACCGGGCCGATGCCCAGCGGCCGGCCGGCGGCCGCCGCGCGCTCGAGATAGTCGCGCACGAGCTCGGCCTCGGGGCCCGCGCGGAGCCGGCCGACGGCCGCGATGGCGAGCCGCATCGGCCGCGCCCGGCCGTCAGGCCGAGCGCGCCGTCCGGTCGGCCGGGGCCATCCACATCTTCTCGAGCTGGTAGAAGCCGCGCACCTCGGGCCGGAAGACGTGCACGATCACGTCGCCCGCGTCGAGCAGCACCCAGTCCGCCGCCTCCCGCCCCTCGATGCGGGCGACGAGGCCGGTCTCGGCCTTCAGCCGCTCCGCCAGCTTGTCCGCGATCGCGGCGACGTGGCGCGCGACCCGGCCCGAGGCGACCACCATGTAGTCGGCCTCCTGGCTCTTTCCGGCGAGAGGGATGGTGACGATCTCCTCGGCGCTGTCCTGGTCGAGGGAGTCGAGGACGAGCTGCAGCAGCGCGTCGCTTCCGGGTTCCGCGGCAGCCGGCCCGGTGTCGGCGGGCTGCCCATGGGCGCGCGCGGCGCCCGCAGGACGATGTCCGATGAGAATGGCGTCCTCCGATGGCCTGGCGGGCCGACCCCACCATGGAGCCCCCGCCGACACTGCCAACTTACTGGCAGAATATAACATTCGGGTGACGGGCGCCAAGCCCGCATTCGCCGGAACGCGGCGCGGCCGGCCCACGTTGATCGGGCGACGTGCACCCGAACAGCGGAGGAGCGCCATGACCGACACCGTGCAGATCCCCGGCACCGACCTGCGGCCGAGCCGCGTCGGCCTCGGCACCTGGGCGATCGGCGGCTGGATGTGGGGCGGCACCGACGAGGACGCCGCGGTCCGCGCGATCCAGGCCGCCGTCGACCGCGGCATCACCCTCGTCGACACCGCCCCGGTCTACGGCATGGGCCGCGCCGAGACGATCGTCGGCCGCGCGCTCGCCGAGGGCGGGCTCCGCGACCGCGTGGTGCTGGCCACCAAGACCGGCCTCGAATGGCAGGGCACGCAGCCCTACCGCAACGCCACCCGCGCGCGGATCGAGGCCGAGGTCGAGGACTGCCTCGCCCGGCTCGGCACCGAGGTCATCGACATCCACCAGGTGCACTGGCCCGATCCCCTCGTGCCGATCGAGGAGACCGCGCAGGCGATGAAGGGCCTGCTCGACGCGGGAAAGATCCGCGCGGCCGGGGTCAGCAACTTCTCCGTCGAGCAGATCGAGCGGTTCCGCGCCGAGTGTCCGCTCGCCGTGGTGCAGCCGCCCTACAACCTCTTCGAGCGCGGCGTGGAGGCCGAGATCCTGCCCCACGTGCTCATCAAGGGCATGACGACGCTCACCTACGGCGCGCTCTGCCGGGGGCTCCTCACCGGCAAGTTTACCGGCGGGGAGACCTTCGCGGGCGACGATCTGCGGCAGAACGACCCCAAGTTCCTCTCGCCCCGCTACGAGCAGTATCTCGACGCGGTGGCGCGGCTCGACGCGCTGGCGCGCGAGCGTTTCGACCGGCGGGTGATCCACCTCGCGCTCCGCTGGCTGCTCGACCGGCCGGGCGTCGGCGTCGCGCTCTGGGGCGCGCGCCGGCCCGACCAGCTCGAGCCCGTCGACCGGGTGTGGGACTTCCGCATCGACGACGCGACGATGGCCGAGATCGACGCGATCCTCGACCAGACGGTGCGCAACCCGGTCGGGCCGGAGTTCATGGCCCCGCCGACGCGCGAGGCCAAGGCGGCCTGAGCCGCCCGGGCCCGCCCCGGCGC
>CAZWDE010000209.1:0-6203 GCA_964632555.1 uncultured Limibaculum sp. | reverse complement strand
CGCGCGAGCACCGGCGCGTGCGCGCGGTTGCCGCCCGAGGCGCCGCCGAGCCCGCCCGGCGCCTGCACCGAGTGGGTCGCGTCGAAGACGACCGGGTAGCCGGTGGCCGCCATCTGCGGCAGGCCGCGCATGTCGACGACCAGCGCGTTGTAGCCGAACGAGGTGCCGCGCTCGCAGAGGAGGATGCGCCGGTTGCCGGTCGAGGCGATCTTGGCGGCCACATGGATCATGTCCCACGGCGCGAGAAACTGGCCCTTCTTGACGTTGATCGGCCGGCCCGTGGCGCCCGCGGCGAGGAGGAGATCGGTCTGCCGGCAGAGGAAGGCCGGGAGCTGCAGCGCGTCCACCACCGCCGCGACCGGCTCGCACTGCTCGGGCAGGTGGACATCCGTGAGCACCGGGCAGCCCACCTGCGCGCGCACCGCCTCGAGGCAGCGCAACCCCGCCTCGAGCCCGAGGCCCCGCCGGCCCGAGAGCGCGGTGCGGTTGGCCTTGTCGAAGCTCGCCTTGAAGACGAGGCCGATCCCGAGGGGCGCGCAGATCTCCGCGAGACGGCCGGCGATCTCGACCGAGTGCGCCGCGCCCTCCGCCTGGCAGGGGCCGGCGATGACGGCGAGCGGCGCCTTGCCCGCAAACCGCACGCCGCCGATGCTGACCGCGACGGGCTCGGGGGTCTCGCTCGGGCTCTCCGGTGTCATGCGCGCTCCCGCGTGGCCGCCCCTCGGGGCGCCCCTCCATAGCCCCGCCGCGGGCGCGTTGAAAGGGCGCCTCCGGCGACCCTGCGGCAGGGGCCGATCCATTCTGGACAACCCGTGGCGCAGCGAGGATAAGGGCGCATGATCTCGAAACTGATTGCCCTCTTCCGCGATCCGCAGGCCAACGTTCCCGTCACCGAGGAGGACGAGCGCGAGGCGCTCGCCGCCATCCTCGTCGAGGCCGCGCATGCCGACGGCGACTATGCCTCGAACGAGAAGGCGCGGATCGCCCGCATCCTCGGCGCGCGCTTCAGCCTCTCGCCGGGCGAGGCGGTGGCGCTGCGCGCGAAGGGCGAGGAGGCGCGCGAGGCCGCGACCGACCTCGTGCGGTTCACCCAGGCGATCAACCGGATCGTGCCCCACGACGAGCGCATCGGCATGATCGAGGCGGTCTGGGAGGTCGCCTATGCCGACGGCGTGCGCGACGAGGCGGAGAACGCCTTCGTGCGCCGCCTCTGCGGGCTGATGTACATCGCCGACCGCGACGCCGGGCTGGCGCGCCAGCGGGTGGCCAAGCGGCTCGGCTACGCCTGAGACGGCCGCGCGGGTCAGCCGATCCCGCGATAGCCCCGGTACCAGTCGACGAAGCGGGCGAGCCCCCGCTCGAGCGGCGTGTCCGGGCGGTAGCCGATCTCCGCCTCGAGCTCGCCGACATCGGCCCAGGTCTCGGTCACGTCGCCCGGCTGGTCGGGCACGAGCTCGATCCGGGCCGTGCGCCCGGTCAGCCCTTCGAGGATCTCGACGAGCCGGCGCACCGGCTCGCGCCGGCGGTTGCCGATGTTGACCACGCGGTGCGGCGCCCAGGAGCGCGCGGGGTCGGGCTCGGCCCGGTCGAAGCCGGGGTCGGGCCGCGGGGGCCGCGGGATCAGCCGCCGGACCGCCTCGGTCGCGTCGTCGACGAAGGTGAAGTCGCGCGCGTTCCGGCCCTCGTTGAACAGCCGGATCGGACGGCCTTCGTAGAGCGCCTCGGTGAAGAGGAACACCGCCATGTCGGGCCGCCCCCACGGCCCGTAGACGGTGAAGAAGCGCAGGCCCGTCGCCGCCAGCCCGTAGAGATGGGCGTAGGCATGGGCCATCAGCTCGTTGGCCTTCTTGGTGGCGGCGTAGAGGCTGACCGGATGGTCGACGCGGTCGCGCACCGAGTAGGGCAGCCGCGCGTTGCCGCCATAGACCGAGCTCGACGAGGCGTAGACGAGATGCGCGACCCGGCCGTGGCGGCAGGCCTCCAGGATGTTGAGAAACCCCGTGAGGTTGGCCTCCGCATAGGCGTGCGGGTTCTCGATCGAGTGGCGCACGCCGGCCTGCGCCGCGAGATGCACCACGTGGGCGGGCGCGTGCTCGGTGAATGCCGCCTCGACCGCGGCGCGGTCGGCGATGTCGGCGCGGAGGAAGCGGAAGCCCGCCCGCCCCTCGAGCTGCGCGAGCCGCGCGCGCTTGAGCGCGGGGTCGTAATAGGCGTTGAGGTTGTCGAGCCCGACGACGCGCGCCCCGCCCTCCAGCAGCCGATCGGCGAGGTGGAACCCGAGAAAGCCCGCCGCCCCGGTGACGAGCACCGGGCGGTCGCGACCGACCGTCTCAGACAAAGGCGAACAGCATGATCACCCCGAGCAGCATGGTCATCCAGAGCGCCATGTAGCCGGAGGGCCGGGTGCGCGCGAGACCGCTCTCGGGCCCGTGCGTGCGGTAGAGGCGGTCGACGAACCGCTCGACGGCGGCGACCGCCCGCGACGCCGCGCGCCCGTAGGCGTCGAGCCACGCGCCGCCGAGCGCCCGCACCATCGCCCGCCCGCCGCGCCGCCAGAACCAGTCGACATCGACGAGCCGGCCCGGCCGGGGCGCCAGCATCCCCCGCAGCAGGACGAAGGCGAGCGCCGCGCCGAGCACGAGCGCGAGCTGGGAGACGACATGGCCCGCGGTGTAGGGCGCGTAGTCGGCGCCCCCCGGCGCGAGCCCGTAGAGGAGGCCGTAGAGCGGGCCGAAGGCGAGGCAGAGCGCCGCCAGCAGCACCATCGCCGCGCGCATCGGCCCCGGCGGGTCCGCCGCCGCCGGCACCGGCCCGTCGGGCTGGCGGAAGAAGGCGAACCACTGGTAGCGCAGCCCGGCGTTCAGCACCGTCGCCGCCGAGGCGCCGGTGATGGCGAGCCAGACGAGCAGCTCGCCCGAATAGCCGATCCCGGCCGAGATCAGCGATTTCGAGGCGAAGCCCGCGGTGAGGGGCAGCGCGAGCGCCGTCGCCGCGCCGACCACCGCGCAGAGGGTGGTGACGGGCATGGCGCGCGCGAGCCCGCCGAGCTCGTCGAGCCCGCGCCGCCCGGTGGCGTGGATCACCGCGCCGGCGGTCATGATCAGGAGCGCCTTGTAGAGGATGTGCACGAAGGACTGCGTCGCCGCGCCGTCGAGCGCGAGCGGCGTGCCGATGCCGATCGCGGCCACCATGATCCCGACCTGGTTGACGATCGCGTAGGCGAGCAGCCGGCGCATGTCGCGCTCGGTCAGCGCATAGACGAGGCCGTAGGCGATCATGAAGAGCCCGATCCAGACGAGCGCCTCCTCGCCCGGGAAGCCGCGGATCATGGTGTAGACCGCGGTCTTCGTCGTGAAGGCCGAGAGGAACACCATGCCGGTCAGCGAGGCGCGGGGATAGGCGTCGGCCACCCAGGCGCCGAGCGGCGGCCCGCCGGCGTTGATGAGGAACGAGGCGAGGATCAGCCAGGTCGCGACCGAGCCGAGCTCCATGCCGGTGAAGACGACGCTGCCGGTCTCCACGATGTGCCCGGCCGCGCCGGCCATGAGCAGCACCCCGGCGAGGAAGTGGATCGCGGCGTAGCGCAGCCCGGCGGCCCGCGCCCCCTCGCCCCCCGCCCAGACGACGACCGTCGAGCTGATGGCCATCAGCTCCCAGTAGACGAAGAGCGTGAGCAGGTCGCCCGCGAGCACCGCGCCGAGGGCGCTGCCGGCGTAGACATAGGCGGCGGCGAGTTCGCGCCGGTCCTCGTGGTCGAGCGCGTAGAGCCCGCCGGCGAAGGTCGCGAGGCAGAACACGGTGCCGTAGAGGAGGGCGAGCCGGTCGATCCGGATCGGCTGGAGCTCGAAGCCCAGATAGTCGGCCCGGCTCGTCACGGCGCAGGCCGCCGCGTCGGGGCAGGTGGCCTGCGCCCAGGCGATCCAGAGCGCGGCGAGCGCGAGCGCGGGCGCGACGAGGAGGAGCGCGCGGCGCAGCTGGTCGCTCGCCGCGCCGATCGCGAGGCCCGCGAGGATCAGCACGAGCGAGGGCGCGAAGGACGCGGTCTCAGTCATCCTCGTCCTCCCGCTGGAGGAGCACGCCGATGAGCCGCGCCGCGAGGGCGAGCCCGGCGCAGGCGAGGACGCCGAACCACGCGCTGAAGCCCGGCACCGACTGGATCGCGAAATAGCCCTTGCCGTGCAGGACGATCTCGAGGACCGCGAGGATCCCGAGCGCGACCGCCGCGAGCCGCGCCGCGCGGGGGCCGGCGTCCGGACGCGCGGTCCACTCGAAGAGACGCGCGAGGCTCATCGGGGCGCTCCCGCGATCTCCGGGGGCGCGGCGACCACCGCCTGGGCGAGCCGGAACACCGTGTCGGGGTAGAAGAAGAGGCCGATCGCGCCGATGGCGGTGAGCGAGAGCGCGATCACCGAGGCCGTCGGCCCCTCGCCATGGGGGGCCTGCCCGGGCGGGGGCGCGGGCGGGTCGACCCAGAACGCGCGGTAGACGATCGGCAGGAAGTAGAGCGCGTTGAGCACGGTCGAGACCACCACGACGCCCGTCGAGAACCACTGCTCGGCGGCGATGTCGGCGCCCACCATGAACCACTTGGAGAGGAAGGTCGCGGTCGGCGGCACCCCGATCATCGCCAGCGAGCCGACCGCGAAGGCCGCCATCGTCACGGGCATGCGCCGGCCGACCCCGTCGAGCTGGGAGATGTAGTCGAGATGCGCGGCGGTGTGGATCGAGCCCGCCGCGAAGAAGAGCGTGATCTTCGAGACCGCGTGGGCGGCGATGTGGAGCGCGGCGCCCACGATCGCGGCCGGGGTGGCCACGGCCGCGGCCATCACCACGTAGGAGAGCTGCGAGACGGTCGAGAAGGCGAGCCGCTTCTTGAGATTGTCGTGCGTCAGAGCGATCAGCGAGGCCATCACCACGGTGAAGCCCGCGACATAGACCGCCCACTGGCTCGCCCCCGTCTCGGCCAGATAGTCGAGCCCGAAGACGTAGACGACGACCTTGACCACCGTGAAGACCCCCGCCTTGACGACGGCGACGGCATGGAGGAGGGCCGAGACCGGCGTCGGCGCCACCATCGCGGCCGGCAGCCAGACATGGACCGGCATCACCGCGGCCTTGCCGATCCCGAAGATGTAGAGCGCCATCAGCGCGGTCGCGGCGCCCACCGAGAGCCCGGCGCCCGCGAGGATCCCGCCCGGCGTGAAGGTCGCGGTGCCGGCGGCGACGTAGGTCCAGACGATCGCGGGCAGCAGCAGCGCCATCGAGGTGGCGAGCAGCAGCACGAGATAGACGCGGGCCTTCGCCTCGGCCTCGGCATTGGCCTTGTGGGCGACCAGCGGATAGGTCGAGATCGTCAGGATCTCGTAGAACAGGAACAGCGTGAACAGGTTGTCCGCGAAGGCGACGCCCATGGCCGAGGCGAGCGCGATCGCGAAGCAGATGTAGAAGGGCGTCTGCCGCGGCTCGTCGTTGCCGCGCATGTAGCCGATCGAGTAGATCGAGTTCACGATCCACAGGGTCGAGGCGACGGTGGCGAAGAGCATCCCGAGCGGCTCGATCGAGAGCCTGAAGGCGATGCCCCCGATCACCTCGAAGCCGCCGGTGGCCGGCCGCTCGCCCTCGAGCACGCGGCCGAGGAGCGCGAGCACCGTCGCCCAGAGCCCCACCGCGGCGGCGAGCGTCACCCCCTCGCGCAGGTCGGGATAGCGCCCGGCGAGGCCGATGCCGAGGGCGCCGGCCGTTGGGATCGCGAGGGCGAGCCAGATCAGCGTCTCACTCTCCAAGGGCGGCCTCCCGGGTCAGATGGCCGTCGAAGAGGAGCGCCGCCGCCTCGGCGGGCACGCCGGCCGAGATGTCGGTCTGCAGCCCGAAATAGAGGCTGAGGCCGGCCAGGACCCAGGTCACCGCCAGCATCTCGGTCGGCGTGGGGCGCGGGTCGAAGCTCGCCCCCGCGGGCGCCCGGAACCAGGCGATCTCCACCACGCGCCCGACATAGAAGACCGCGAGCACCGAGGCGATCGCGATCGCGGCGACCAGCCACCACGCGCCGGCCTCGGCCGCGCCCTGGATCAGGTACCACTTGGAGACGAAGCCCGCGGTGCCGGGCACGCCGATCAGCCCCATGCCCGCCACCACGAAGGCGCCCATCGTGAGCGGCATGGTGCGGCCGAGCCCCGCCATCTGCTCGATCTTGGTGATGCCGG
>CAZWDE010000208.1:0-6251 GCA_964632555.1 uncultured Limibaculum sp. | reverse complement strand
TCTTCCGGCGCGACCACATGCCGATCGACGTGATCATCAGCCCCGAGACCGAGGTGGCGCGCGTCACGCTGCGCCGCCTGACCGACAACGCCACCTTCGACATCGAGCCCTTCCTCAAGGGCCGCGTCGAGTTCCTCGGGCTGCATCTCGACGAGGGCTGCCCGGTGGTCAACACGCCGCTCGGCCAGCTCTCCGAGCTCTTCTCCACGCTGCGCGCGATCGTCGTCGCGGTGCGGCGCGGCGGCAAGATCTGGGTCGCGGCGCGCGAGGACCAGCTGCTGCCGGGCGACGACATCTACCTCGTGGCCGCCAAGGAGGACGTCGCGCGCACCTATTCGATCTTCGGCCGGGAGAACATGACGCCCGAGCGCGTGCTGATCGTCGGCGCCGGCAATGTCGGCCTGCGCGTCGCGCAGCAGATCGAGGCGTCGGGCAATCTCCGCGCCAAGATGATCGAGATCAACCGCGAGCGCGCCGAGAAGGCGGCCGACGTGCTCGAGCGCACCATCGTGCTGAACGGCGACGCGCTCGACACCGAGCTGCTCGCCGAGGCGGGCGCGGGGGAGGCCGACGCCATCGTCGCGGTCACCGACGACGACCGCACCAATCTCCTCGCCTGCGCGCTGGCGCGACAGGCCGGCTGCCCGATCTCGATCGCGCTCGCCAAGGACAACGCCTTCTACAGCATCGCCGAGCCGCTCGGCGTCAACGCGATGATCAACCCGCGCGCCACCACCGTCTCCGGCATCCTGCGCCATGTGCGGCGCGGCAAGGTGCGCGCGGTCTACTCGATCGGCCGCGGCGAGGGCGAGGTGATCGAGGCGCAGGTGATGGCGACCTCGCCGATCGCGGGCAAGCGGCTGCGCGACATCAACCTGCCCAAGGGCTCGATCGTCGGCGCGGTGCTGCGCGGCGAGACGCTGATCATGCCGCGCGGCGACCTCACCATCGAGATCGGCGACCTGATGGTGCTCTTCGCGGTGTTCCAGGCGGTCAAGCAGGTCGAGCAGATGTTCCGCGTCAGCATGGATTTCTTCTGAGCCATGGCGCTCGGGCGGATTCCGATCCCCGCGCTCGTGATCGGGACGATCGGCGCGGCGATGGCGATCCCGGCGGCGCTGGCGGCGACCGACGACACCTGGCGGTCGGCGCGGGTGTTCCTGCAATGCGGGGCGCTGACGGTGGCGATCGCCGCGATCCTCGGGCTCGCGCTCGCCACGCGCGGGCATGGCGGCAGCACCCGGCGCGAGCTCGGTCTGCTCTTTCTCTGCTGGATCATCGGGCCGGTCTTCGCCGCCATGCCGCTCATGGTGCTGACCCCCGCGCTCGGGGCGGAGGGGGCGATCTTCGACATGGTCGCGGCGTTCACCACCACGGGCGGCACGGCTTACGGCGATCTCGGCGCGGTGCCGCGGGCCGTGCATCTCTGGCGCGCGACCGTCGGCTGGCTCGGCGGGCTGCTGACGCTCATGGCGGCCTATGTGGCGCTGGCGCCGCGGCGGCTCGGGGGCTTCGAGATCGAGGCGGCCACCTGGCGGATGCAGGCGCGCGACGTCTCGGTGGGGCGCATCGGGGCCGGCATGCCGCCGCTCGAGGCCCGCGTCGCGCGGGCGGCGCGCGTGATCCTGCCGATCTACGGCGGCCTGACGGGGCTGCTCGCGCTGCTGCTCGGCGCCGCGGGGCAGGGGGATCTCGAGGCGCTCGCCCACGCCATGGCGATCCTCTCGACCTCGGGGATCTCGCCCGACCCCAAGGGCCTCGCCGGCAGCCCCAGCGTGCCGGCCGAGGCGATCGCCGCGGTCTTCCTCTGCCTCGCCGCCAGCCGCCGGCTCTACACCGACGCGGCCGAGGTCGGCAGCCGCACGCCGATCCGCCGCGACCCCGAGCTGCTCCTGATGGCCTGGCTCGTCGGCGCGGTCAGCCTCACGCTGGTCGCGCGGCACTGGATCGGCGCGCTCACGCTCGACCGGCCGGCCGAGGGGCTGAGCGTGGTCGAGGCGGCCTGGGGAAGCCTCTTCACCGCGATCTCCTTCCTCACCACCACCGGCTTCGTCTCGGGCTACTGGGAGACCGCGCGCGACTGGTCGGGCTGGGCCAATCCGGGCCTGATCCTGCTCGCGCTCGCGGCGATCGGCGGCGGGGCGGCGACCACGGCGGGCGGGATCAAGCTGATCCGGGCCTATGCGCTGCTCCGCCACGGGGTGCGCGAGGTCGAGCGCATCGCCCAGCCGCACAGCGTGATCGGCATCGGCGCGGGCACGCGCAACCTGCTCCGCGAGGGGCCGTCGATCGTCTGGTCGTTCATGATGCTCTTCATCTTCGCCATCGTGGTGGCGATGCTGGCGCTGACCGCCCAGGGCCTCGGCTTCGAGCGCGCGCTGGTCGCGAGCATCGCCGCGATCTCCAACACGGGCCCGGCCTATTCGCTGGTCGCCGAGGCGCCGCAGGGCTTCGCGGGGCTCGACGCCGGCCAGCGCGCGGTGCTGGGGCTGCTGATGGTGGTGGGCCGGATCGAGACCTTCGCGGTCGTCGCGATGCTCAACCCCGACGCATGGCGCAGCCGGCGCGGGCGCGATAGGTCTGGAAAATCCCGCGCCGACACCCCAGAGTCCGGGTGGTGACGGGGTCGCGGCTCCGCCGCCCATGGCTGATAATCAGGTGATAACATATGGCCAGCGAAAAACAGCAGAACCTTCAGGACGCCTTTCTCAATCACATTCGCAAGAGCAAGATTCCGGTCACGGTCTTTCTGGTCAACGGCGTCAAGCTCCAGGGCGTGATCACCTCCTTCGACAACTTCTGCATCCTGTTGCGGCGGGACGGACAGTCGCAGCTCGTCTACAAGCACGCGGTGTCGACGATCATGCCGGCGCAGCAGTTCAGCCTCTACGATGGAAACGGCGAGGGCCAGTGACGGATCGCAACTCTTGACGCAGGCGCGCGTCCTTCATCCCGACCTGCGCGGCGGGCCCGAGCCGCAGGCCGCGCTCGCCGAAACCGTGAGCCTCGCCGACGCCCTCGATCTTGCGGTGTCCGCCGCGGCGGTGGTGCCGGTCGCGCATCCCGTGCCCGCGACGCTGATCGGCCCGGGCAAGGTCGCCGAGATCGCCGCGGCGGTCGAGGCGGCGGGCGACGAGCTCGTGATCGTCAACGGCCAGCTCTCGCCGGTGCAGCAGCGCAATCTCGAACGCGCCTGGAAGGCCAAGGTGCTCGACCGCACGGGGCTGATCCTCGAGATCTTCGGCGAGCGCGCGCAGACGCGGGAGGGCGTGCTGCAGGTCGAGCTCGCGCACCTGTCCTATCAGAAATCGCGCCTCGTGCGCTCCTGGACCCACCTCGAGCGCCAGCGCGGCGGCGTCGGCTTCATGGGCGGGCCGGGCGAGCGCCAGATCGAGAGCGACCGGCGCCAGCTCGACGAGCGGATCGCGCGCCTGCGCCGTCAGCTCGAGAAGGTGGTGCAGACCCGCGCGCTCCACCGCGCCAAGCGCCAGCGCGTGCCAGACCCGGTTGTGGCGCTCGTCGGCTACACCAACGCCGGCAAGTCGACGCTGTTCAACCGCCTCGCGGGCGCCGGCGTGATGGCCGAGGACATGCTCTTCGCCACGCTCGACCCCACGATGCGGCGCGTCGCGCTGCCCTCGGGCCGGCCGGCCATCCTCTCCGACACCGTGGGTTTCATCTCCGACCTGCCGATCGAGCTGATCGCCGCCTTCCGCGCGACGCTGGAGGAGGTGCTGGAGGCCGATCTCGTGGTCCATGTGCGCGACGTCGCGAGCCCGATGGCCGAGGCGCAGGCAAAGGACGTGATGCGGGTGCTCGACCAGCTCGGCCTCGGGCAGGAGCGGCTCTCCACCATGATCGAGGCGCGCAACAAGATCGACCTTCTGGGGCCCGAGGCGGCGGCCGACGCGCGACTCGCCGCGGCGCGCGACCCCGGCGTCGTCGCGGTCTCCGCCGCGACCGGGGACGGCACGGGCCGGCTGCTCGCCGAGATCGAGGCGCGGCTCTATCCGCGGCGGATGGTGTTCGAGTTCGCGCTCGGCCACGGCGAGGGGCGCGCGGTCTCCTGGCTCTACGACCACAGCCACGTCCGCGCGCGCGAGGACGATGCCGAGGCGGTGCGCATCACCGCGGAGATGACCGAGCGGGAGTTCTACCAGTTCGAGAAGGCGTTCGGCGCGCAGGTCTCGGTGGTGCGGCGCATGCGGCAGGCCGCGCAGTGAGACCGGGTCAGCTTGACTTAACATAATATCTCTTCCCGGAATTCACGGTGCCGCTCAGCGCCGCGCCCGCGCGGCCCGGGCGATCGCCGGGACGCTCATCCCCGCCGCGGCGCGGTCGGCCCAGATCGCCTCGGCCGCCGCGCGAAACCGGTCCCGCAACGCCGGGTCGACCACCTTGCGCATCGCACGGACCGGCCATGCCTCCGGCACGGGGCGCCCGGCATGGGCGCAGCAGGCCGCGAGCACGGCCTCGCGCGTCGCCACGAGCGCGTCGTAGTCCACGGTCAGCACCGGCCGGTCGAGCGCCGCACAGACCCGATCGAGCCGCGCCTCCTCGTCCGCGATGCGGGCGAGTTGCTCCTCCAGCCGGGCGATGTCGAACCCGGCGAGCGCCGCCTCGTGGCGGTCGGCGTCGGCCTCGGCCCCGCGGCTCGCCGGGCCCTGCTCGGTGCGGACGAAAATGCCCGTCGACACGGCGAGATAGCTCGACAGCGCCTGGTCGAAGATGTCCTCCCGCCGGATCCGGAACATCGCGGTCGGCCCGAAGCGTGCCTCGAAGCCGCGCAGCATCGCGGCCACGGCCGCCGCCTCGTCCGCGCCGCCATGCCCGAGGAGCGCTGCGAGGCGGGGCGCGTAGTCGGCCATCAGCTTGAGCCCCACAGCCCCCGTCGCGTCGCGCCCGGCCGAGAGGAGCGCGGCGAGCGTCGCGCTCGGCATCGCCTCGGCGTCGGGGTTCTCCTCGAGCCAGGCGAGGACATGCTCGCCCGGCCGGCCGAGGCCGCCGATCCCCTCCAACTCGGAGCACAGCAGCGTGCTGCCGCTGCGCTGGGTCGCGAGAATGATCGTGCTCGTCACCGGCGCCCTGCCTCCGTGGTCGCTCGCGAGGAGGCTAGACCGCGAGGGTTAACGGGGTATGGGCGAGACCGGACCGCCCAAGACCGGCACGGTCGGGGGCCGGGCCGGGCGACGGCCCCCGGCCGCCGCGGGGGCGAGACTCACGCGTGGCTCAGAAGAGCCCGGGCAGCACGAATCCGGCGAAGACGAGCGCGCCGATCAGCGCGAGCGCGGCGGCGTCGGCCAGCGCCTCGCGGGGCGCGGCAACCAGAAAGGCGTGGGCGGAACGAAAAGCGGCCATCGGCGGGCTCCCGGCGTGAGGTTGGGCGGCGGATGCCCAATGTTCGCCATAAGTTCGGGGAAATATCAAGAACATTTTTCGTACAAACGAGCACAAAGCACATAACCATCCGATAGATAGGTATTGCAGTCCTCTCGACCGATCGGTCAGCCGCTCTTCAGAAGCCGCACCGAGCGGTCCCGTTCCATGAGATAGAGGAGCAGGATCAACGCCTTGCCCCGCTCGCTCGCCAGGTCGGGGTCCTGCGCGAGGACGAGCCGCGCCGCGTCGCGCGCGCGCTCCATCAGCCGCGCGTCGCGCTCGAGATCGGCGATGCGGAAGCGCGGCAGGCCGGACTGCGCGTGGCCGAGCAGATCGCCGGCGCCCCGGATCCGGAGATCCTCCTCGGCGATCCGGAAGCCGTCCTCCGTCTCGCGCATCACCTGCAGCCGCGCCCGCGCCGTCTCGCCGATCCCGGGCGGATAGAGCAGCAGGCAGGCGGAGCGCGCCGCGCCGCGCCCGACCCGGCCGCGGAGCTGGTGGAGCTGCGCGAGGCCGAAGAGATCGGCCTGCTCGATCACCATGATCGTCGCCTCCGGCACGTCGACGCCCACCTCGATCACCGTCGTCGCGACGAGCACCTGCGCGCGCCCCCCGGCGAAGGCGGCCATCGCCGCGTCGCGCGCCTCCGCGCCCATCTGGCCGTGCACGAGCGCGACCCGCTCCGCGCCGAGGACCTCGGCGAGCGCGCGGTGCCGGCTCTCGGCGGAGACGAGCGGCGCCGTCTCGCTGTCCTCGACCGCGGGGCACACCCAGTAGGCGCGGCTGCCCGCGTCGATCGCCGCCCGGAGCCGCGTGACGACCTCGGCGTGGCGCTCCTGGCTGACGAGCGCGGTGTCGACCGGCTGGCGCCC
>CAZWDE010000207.1:5557-6281 GCA_964632555.1 uncultured Limibaculum sp. | reverse complement strand
GGCATCGTGTCGTCGCCCGGATCCTCGAACGGGACGAAGACGACCCTGTCGCCGTCCGCGAGCAATTCGCCGTCGAGGAACACCGCGACCTCGATGCTCTCGAGCGTGTCGTTGCCCGCCGCGCTCGCGATGACGATCTCGTCGTCGTCGACCGAGACGGCGCCCTCCTCCGTCGGGAAGACGACGTCGAAATAGGCGATGTCGGTGCCGCGCCCGCCGTCGAGGTGATCGTCGCCCGCGCCGCCGTCGAGCGCGTCCGGGCCGTTGCCGCCGTCGAGCGTGTCGTCGCCCTCGCCGCCGATCAGGGTGTCCGGGCCGTTGTCGCCGTCGAGATCGTCGTCGCCCGCGCCGCCGTCGATCAGGTCGCGGCCGTTGTCGCCGTCGAGCTCGTCGTCGCCCGCCCCGCCGAGGATGGTGTCGTCGCCGTTGCCGCCGTCGATGTCGTCGTCGCCGTCGGCGCCCTCGATCAGTTCGGCCCGGTTCGAGCCCGACCTTGCGTCGTCGTCGTCCTCATCATCGTCGTCATCATCGTCGGCGTCATCGTCGCGATCGCGCCGGCCGCGTCCGTTGCCCGGGCCGCGGTCGTCGAAGTCCGGACGCCCGCGCCCGTTGCCGGGGCCGTCGTCGTCGTCATCGTCCTCGTCGTCGTCGTCATCGTCGTCATCGTCATCGTCGTCGTCGTCGTCGATCTCGGCGGCGGCGGGCGCGTGGGCCTGCTAGGCGT
>CAZWDE010000207.1:0-5547 GCA_964632555.1 uncultured Limibaculum sp. | reverse complement strand
TCTTCGCCGTCGTCTTGTCCGCCGCCGCCGCCTCCGCCGTCGTCGTCTTCTTCTTCGTCGCCGTCGTCGTCATCGTCATTGTCATCGTCGTCATCGTCCTCGTACAGATCGTCATCGTCTTCGAGGAGATCGTCTCCCGGCATCGCCTCGAGGTCGGTCGGCATGCCGTCCTCGCCGATCATCGGGGTGTCCGTCGCATCCGTCTCGTCCATCGCGCCGCGCTCCTTTTCAGGCCTCACTGGCCAATCGCCAAGAAACGGACGGCCCGAAGGCCATCCCCTCGCGGTCAGAAATAGCTTTCGCCAAGTCGATGCTCAACCGGGAGTTGATGAATACCAGATGAAGTCTGGCGGAACGGGGGCGGCCCGAACTTTGGCTTGCAGAACGCGGTCGGCTCCATAATCTGGGCGCGACAGGCGCCGGGCGAGAGCGCCGCAGCGAGCCGGCGGGGCGCGGTCCGCGACCGGCAGGGGAGGGCGATCCATGACAGGCGCATGCGCGCCGGGCAGAGAGCTGCGCCGCGCGGCCCGCGCCGGGGGACGGGCGTGATCCGGCGCTTCGTCGAGGCCCGCCCGCTCGCCGCGATCGCGCTGCTGATCGCCCTCGCCGCCTTCGTCTGGCTGATCTTCGCGCTCTGGCCCGACTGGCTGTCGGACGCCGTGGGCTCCAAGAAGCTCTTCGTCTCGACGCTGCTCAACGGGCTGACGCTCGCCGGGCTCTACTTCCTCGTCGCCTCGGGCTTCACCCTGGTGTTCGGGCTGATGCGCAACGTCAACCTCGCGCACGGGTCGATGTATCTGCTCGGCGCCTATGTCGGCTACGAGGTGGCCGAGGCGAGCGGCAGCTGGTTCCTCGGCCTCGCGGCGGCCTTCCTGCTGCTCGCGGCGGTGGGCGCGGCGATGCAGGTGCTGGTGTTTCGCCGGATGCCGGGCGACGACCTGCGCCAGACGCTCGTGACCATCGGCATCTCGATCGTGGCGGCCGACCTGATGCTCGCGATCTGGTCGGGCACCACCTACCAGTTCCTGCCGCCCGAGTGGCTCTTCGGCGCCGCCGAGCTGCCGGTCGCGACCGCGGTGCGCTCGAACGGCGACGTGGTGTTCCTGAAATACCCGATCTACCGGCTCGCGGTGCTCGTCGCCGCCATCGCGGTCGGGGTCGGCCTCTGGCTGCTGCTCAACCGCACGAAGATCGGGATGGTGATCCGCGCCGGCGTCGACGACCGCGAGATCCTCGGCGCGCAGGGCTTCGACGTGCAGCGCGTCTTCGCCTTCGTCTTCGCGATCGGGGCGGGGCTCGCGGGGCTCGCCGGCGTGATCGGCGGCACCGCGCTCTCGATCGCGCCCGGCGAGGACGTGCGCTACCTCCTCGCCTCGCTGGTCGTCGTGATCGTGGGCGGCATGGGCTCGGTGACGGGCGCGGCCGTCGGCGCGCTCCTGGTCGGCCTCGCCGAGCAGTTCGGCCTCGCCTATTTCCCGACCTACGGCGTCGTGGTCACCTTCGTCATCATGATCGGCGTGCTCGCGCTGCGCCCGCAGGGCATCATGGGGCGGGCATGAGCGAGGGCTTCTGGAACTCGCTCGCCCGGCCCGGGCCGCTCGCGGTGGCGGCGCTCCTGCTCGTCTACCCGTTCCTGACCACCGATTTCTTCACCTTCCAGATCGGCGCCTACGCGCTGCTGCTCGGCACCGTCGCGCTCTCGCTGATGATGCTGGCGGGCTATGGCGGCATGGTCAGCCTCGCGCAGCTCACGGTCGCGGGCTTCGCCGGCTATCTGATGGCGATCTTCGGGGAGAACAGCGTGGGCGTCCACGGCCTCGGCTGGCCGTGGTGGGTGCTGGTGCCGTTCTGCGTGCTCGCGGCCGCGCTCCTCTCGGCGCTGATCGGCGCGATCGCGGTGCGCACCGAGGGGATCTACACGATCATGATCACCCTCGCGGTCGCCGTCGCGTTCTTCTATTTCACGCGGCAGAACTACGCGATCTTCAACGGGTTCAACGGCTTCGCGGGGGTCGCCCCGCCGCCGGTGCTCGGCGTCGACTGGCGCGCGCCGGTGCCGTTCTACTATCTCGCGCTCGGCGTCTCGGGCGCGGCGTTCCTCGCGGTGCTCTACCTCTCGCGCTCCACCTTCGGGCTCACGCTGCAGGCGATCCGCGACAACCCCCGCCGCATGGCGGCCCTCGGCTACTCGGTCACGGCCCACCGGATCTACGCCTATTTCCTCGCCGGCGTGATCGCGGGCGTGGCGGGCGTGATGCTCGTCTGGTTCAACGGGCGGATCTCGCCGGGCTCGGTCGGCGTCGAGGTGGTGATCGACATCCTCGTCATCGCGGTGGTCGGCGGCATGCGCCATCCGGCGGGGCCGTTCCTCGGCGCGATCGCCTTCGTGCTGCTCGAGAACTTCGCGATCGACCTGATCGACCGCGAGCGCTTCAACACCGTGATCGGGCTCGCCTTCCTCGCGATCGTTCTGCTCTCGCCGAACGGGCTGCTCGGCATCCTCGAGGCGCTCCGCGACCGTCTCGCGGCGCTCGGGCGGAGGCCCGCCGCCGCGAGCCCCGGCGTCACCACCGACCAACCATAACCAACGGGAGGACCAACCGATGCGATTTCTGACCCCAGCCCTCGCCGCCCTGGCCGCGTCGCTCGCGCTGCCCGCCGCGGCGCAGGAGGAGCCCGTCAAGATGGGCGCGCTCGCCACCCTCGAGGGCGCCTTCACGGTGCTCGGCGAGGACGGCATGCGCGGCGTGCGCCTCGCGCTCGAGGAGCACGGCTACGAGGCCGGCGGGCGCGAGATCGAGCTGATCACCGGCTCGTCCGACGCCTCGCCCGACAGCGCGGTGCGCGCGGCGCGCAAGCTCGTCGAGCAGGACGGCGTCGAGATCCTGATCGGCCCGCTCTCCGGCTCCGAGGGCCTCGCGATCAAGGACTACGCCAAAACCCAGCCCGACGTGACCTTCCTCAACGGCTCCTCGGCGGCGCAGGACACCACGCTGCGCGACCCGGCCGAGAACTTCTTCCGCTTCTCGACCGAGGGCGCGCAGTGGATGGCCGGCCTCGGCGAGTACATCTACGAGGAGAAGGGCTATCGCCGCCTCGCGGTGGTGGCCGAGGACTACTCCTTCCCCTACACGCAGGTGTTCGGCGTGCTCGAGCCGTTCTGCCGCCTCGGCGGCGAGGCGCCGGTCGACGCGCGCTTCTGGGTGCCGATCGGCAACAAGGACTACTCCTCGATCATCGCCGCGCTGCCGGACGACGTCGACGCGATCTACGTCGCGCTCGGCGGCGCCGACGCCGTCAACTTCCTGACGCAGTACGAGGTGGCGGGCGGCGACCTGCCGCTGGTCGGCGGCTCGATCACCGTCGACCAGACGGTGCTCGGCTCGAAGGGGCGCACCCGCGAATTCGTCATCGGCACGCCCTCGGCCGGCCCGATCTCCGACACCTGGGACGACCCCCGCTGGAACGCCTTCGTCACGGCCTACAAGGAGCAGTTCCCGGACGGCTTCCCCTCGCCCTCGCTCTTCGCCCACGCCTACTACGTCAACACCAAGGCGGCGCTCCTCGCGCTCGACGCGGTGGGGGGCGATCTCTCCGACGGCGGCGCCAAGTTCCGCGAGGCGCTCGCCAACCTCGAGTTCGAGACCCCGACCGGGCCGGTGCATCTCGACGAGCGCCGCCAGGCGGTCGCGGACATCTTCCTCACCGAGGTCGTCGAGGGCCCGGAGGGCAACCTCGTCAACAAGACGATCAAGGTGATCCCGCAGGTCAGCCAGACCCTCGGCCTGTCCTACGAGGAGTTCCTCGACTACGGGCCCGTGAGCCGCGACAACCCGACCTGCGAGTGACCCGCACCTGGACCCGAGAGCGCGCCCGATGAACCGTCCCCTCGACCGGCAGGGCGCGCTCTCGCTCCTCGAGCAGTCGGGCCGGCACGCGCTCGAGCTCGAGGCGGTGAGCCGGCATTTCGGCGCGCTCGTCGCGCTCGCCGACATCAACATGGGCGTCGCGGCGGGAGAGCGCCGCGCCGTCCTCGGCTCCAACGGCGCCGGCAAGACGACGCTCTTCAACACCATCACCGGCGACTTCCCGCCGACCACCGGCCGCGTGCGCCTCTTCGGCGAGGACGTGACCGACCTGCCGGCCTACGAGCGGATCCGGCGCGGGCTCCGCCGCACCTACCAGATCTCGCTCCTCTTCGGCTCGCTGACGGTGCGCGAGAACCTCTATCTCGCCTGCCGCGGCGTGGCGCGCGCGCGCTTCTCGCTCCGCCGCCCGCGGGCCGACGACGCGACCGTGGCGGCGGCCGAGACCCTCGCGGCGGCGGTGCATCTCGCGGCGAGCCGCGACACCCGCGTCGCCGAGCTCAGCCACGGCCAGCAGCGCCAGCTCGAGATCGGCATGGCGCTCGCGGGCGCGCCGCGGCTCATCCTCTTCGACGAGCCGGCGGCGGGCCTCTCGCCCACCGAGCGCTCGGAGCTCGTCGAGATCCTGCGCGCCCTGCCCGCCCACATCTCCTACATCCTCATCGAGCACGACATGGACGTCGCGCTCCGCGTGGTCGACCGCGTGACGCTCATGCACAACGGGCGGATCTTCAAGGAGGGCACGCCGCACGAGATCGAGACCGACCCGGAGGTGCAGGAGATCTTCCTCGGCGGCGCCGGCGGGGGCGGGCATGGCTGAGCGCCGGCCGCCCGCCGCACCGCGCGCGGTGCTCGCGATCCGCGACCTCCATGTCTACTACGGCGCGAGCCACGCGCTGCAGGGGGTGACGCTGACGCTCGAGGCCGGCGCGCACGCCGTGGTCGGCCGCAACGGCATGGGCAAGACGACGCTCTGCAACGCCATCCTCGGCCTCGTGCGGCCGCGCTCGGGCTCGATCCGGCTCGGGGGGCGCGAGATCGTCGGGCTCGCGCCGCACCGGATCGCGGGCCTCGGCGTCGGCTACACGCCGCAGGGGCGCCGGCTCTGGCGCTCGCTCTCGGTCGAGGAGCATCTCCGGATGTGCGAGCGGGCGGGCGGGTCCTGGACCGTCGAGCGCGTCTACCAGACCTTCCCGCGTCTCGCCGAGCGGCGGCGGAACGGCGGCGCGGAGCTCTCGGGCGGCGAGCAGCAGATGCTCGCCATCGGCCGCGCGCTCCTGCACGACCCGACGCTCCTCGTGCTCGACGAGCCGACCGAGGGCCTCGCGCCGGTGATCGTCGACCAGGTGGAGCGGCTCCTCGTCGATCTCGCGGCCGAGGGCGAGGTGGCGATCCTGCTCGTCGAGCAGAACATCCGTGTCGCCACCAGCGTGGCCGAGGACGTGGCCGTGATGGTCAACGGGCGCATCACCACGGTGCTGCCGGCGCGCGAGCTCGCCGCCGACCGGGCGCTGCAGCAGCGGCTCCTCGGCGTCGGCCGCCTCGACGAGAGCGCGGGCGACGCGCCGAGCGCCCCCGCGGCCGACCCCTCCTCGCCGCGCGCAGCGCCGGCCCCGGCGCGCGAGGAGGCCGGCGGCGGGGCGGAAGCCCCCGCCCCGGCCGAGGAGCCGCGCCCGGAGAC
>CAZWDE010000206.1:0-6314 GCA_964632555.1 uncultured Limibaculum sp. | reverse complement strand
GGCGTCTCGGGCGCGGCCTCTGGCGTCTCGGGCGGCGTCTTGCCGCCAATCCCTGCCGTGGCCTTCGAGTCGGCCCCGTTCGGTTCGTCTTCGATCATGGCTATTCCCTTGTGAGACCGGGATTCTATCGCCTTGGGGCGAGGGTGTCACGGGGCAATGGAAGACTGTGCGCGTGGCGTCAGACAGGGTGGACCCGGCTCCCCTCCGGCCCCTCCTCGACCGCGACCCTGAGCGCCCCGGGCGCGAGCGCGTCGAAAAGCTCGGGGCCGGTCCCGGTCATCCAGGCCTGCGCGCCGAGGGCCGCAATCTCGGCATAGAGCGCGGCCCGCCGGCCAGCGTCGAGATGCGCCGCCACCTCGTCGAGCAGCAGCACCGGCAGTGCGCCCGCCATCGCCATTGCGCGGGCCGAGGCGAGCACGAGCGAGATGAGCAGCGCCTTCTGCTCGCCGGTGGAGCAGGCGGCCGCCGGCATCCCCTTGGCCGCATAGACCGCACCGAGATCCGAGAGATGGGGGCCCGCGAGCGTGCGCCCCGCAGCGCTGTCGGCCGGGCGGCCGCGCGCGAGGCGGGTGGCGAACTCCGCCGCCTCGCGGATCTCGAGTGCGTGGAGCCCATCGCCCGCAGCCCCGCCGGCAAGCGCCTCGGCAAAGGCCGCCTCGAGCCCCCCGTCGAGCGCGAGATCGGCGGCCGGAAAGGCGGTCTCGGCCCCGGTCTGCGCAGCGGAGAGGGCCGCCACTGTCTCGGCGCGGGCGCGCGCAATCCGGGCCCCGGCGCGGGCCATCTGCGCCTCGAGCCCGTCGAGCCAGGCGGGGTCGGCCGGGCCGTCGCGCAAGAGCCGGTTCCGCTCGCGCATCGCCTTCTCATAGGCGAGCGACGCTTCCCCATGCTCGGGCACGAAGCCGAGGGTCAGCCGGTCGAGGAACCGGCGCCGCTCGCCCGCGCCTTCGGTCCAGAGCCGGTCCATCGCTGGCGTGAGCCACACCACGCGCATCAGCGCGCCGAGCCGAGACTGCGGCGCTGCCTTCTCGTCGATCTCGCCCGTGCGGCGCCCGTCCTCGCCGCCCGTCACGAGCTCCGCCGGCCCCTCGACGCCCGCGATCTCGGCGCGGATCCGCCAGGCGCGCGCCGGACGCCGCGCCAGCGACCCGACAGGCGCGCGCCGGAGCCCGCGGCCGGGGGTGAGCAGCGAGACCGCCTCGAGGAGGTTGGTCTTGCCCGCCCCGTTGGCCCCGTAGAGCGCGACGCTTGCGCCACCGGTCTCCAGCCCCGCCGCGGCATAGGAGCGGAACTGCCCGAGCCGCAGCCGGTCGACCGAGAGCCGGACAATCACGCCCATGTGTCGAACCCGGCCCTGTCGCGCGTCAGGGCGGTGCCGTAGGGTCCGCGCGCCGGCGCCGCCGGCCATGGCCCCCCATCCCCCGGAGCACCGCGATGCTGAAGTTCTACTTCCACCACACACCGAACCCCATGAAGGTCGCCCTCTTCCTCGCCGAGGCCGAGCTGCCGCACGAGGTCGTTGCCGTCGACACTTTCAAGGGCGACCAGCACGCCGAGGCCTACCGGCGGATCAACCCCAACGGCAAGGCGCCCGCGATCGAGGATGACGGCGTGCGCGTGTTCGATTCGAACGCAATCCTGCTCTATCTCGCGGAGAAGACGGGCAAGTTCCTCGGCGAGCCCGAGGACCGGGGCGAGCTCCTGTCCTGGCTCTTCTGGATCGCAACGGGGCTCGGGCCGTTCTCGGGCCAGTGGGTACATTTCCAGACCGCCGGTGCCGCCGAGGGCGGGGACTACGCCAAGCGCCGGTACAAGTTCGAGGCGCAGCGCCACTACGAGGTGCTGGATGCGCATCTCGCGGGGCGGGAATTCATCGTGGGCGAGAGCTTCACCATCGCCGATATCGCGGCCTGGGGCTGGGTCGACCGCCATGTCCGGGTGCTTGGCGAGGGGGCGATCGACGGCTACCCGAACGTGAAACGGTGGTTCGAGAGCGTGAATGCCCGTCCGGCCGTGGCCAAGGCCCGCGAGATCGGCAAGGACATCGCGTTCAAGAAGGACTTTGACGAGGAAACGGCGCGCGCGATGTTCCCCTCGAACTTCGCCGCCGAATAGACCACCGGCCGCGGGATGGTGGCGGGGGCGGCCCGACCGGGCAAGGCTCCCGCCCGCCCACCCCGCCGCGCCCGGTCGGGCCGCGCGCCCGGAGGGTGGCTGCGGACATGGCGTGGTCGGGATCGGCCCGCTTCGGCGGGTCAGACGCGCATCGGCATGACGACATAGAGGGCGGACTGATCGTCGCCCTCGCGCACAAGGGTCGGATCGCCCGCATCCTTGAGCAGGAAGACCGCGTTTTCCTTGTCGATCTGGCCGGCGATCTCGAGGAGGTAGCGCGCGTTGAAGCCGATCTCGAGATCACCCCCGCCATAGGCCACCGCCAGCTCCTCGGTGGCCGAGCCCGACTCGGGCGCGTTGACCGAGAGCACGAGGCGGTCCTCGTCGAGGCTCATCTTCACCGTGCGCGAGCGCTCCTGGCTGACGGTGGAGACCCGGTCGACCGCCTTGGCGAAGATGTCGGCCTCGACCTCCATGCGCCGCGGATTGTCGCCGGGGATCACGCGCTGGTAATCGGGGAAGGCGCCGTCGATCACCTTCGAGGTGAGCGTCAGCCCGTCGACGGCGAAGCGGATCTTGGTCTCGGAGACCGACACCGCCACCTCGGCCGCGTCGTCGTCCAGCATCTTGCGGAGCTCGCCCACGGTCTTGCGCGGCACGATCACGCCCGGCGCGCCGCCCGCGCCCTCGGGCAGCTCGGCGTCGATCAGCGCGAGCCGGTGGCCATCGGTCGCGACCGCGCGGAGCCGCTTCTCGCCGCCCGCCTCGGCGACGTGGAAATAGACGCCGTTCAGGTAATAGCGGGTCTCCTCGGTCGAGACCGCGAATTTCGACTTGTCGAACAGGCGGCGCAGCACGATGGCGGGTGCGCGATACTCGCAGGCGTACTCGCTCGAGGCCATCACGGGGAAGTCCTCGCGCGGCAGCGTCGCGAGCGCGAAGTTGGACCGCCCGGCCGAGACCTGGAGCTTCTGGCGGTCCTCGGAGAGGGCGAGCGTCAGCTCCGCCCCGTCGGGCAGCTTGCGCACGATCTCGTGGAGCATGTGGGCGCCCACCGTCGTCGCCCCGTCGCGCTCCAGCTCGGCGGGGATCCGCTCCAGCACCTCGATGTCGAGATCGGTCGCGCGGAGCGTCAGCGTCCCGTCGTCCGCCTCGAGAAGGACGTTGGCGAGGATCGGGATCGTGGTCTTGCGCTCCACGACCCCTTGCGCGCGGTTCGTCGCCTTGAGCAGGGCGGCGCGTTCGATACGGAGTTTCATCGACGATCCCTCGGGCAGGACTTGGGCGGGGGCGCGGCCCGGGCTGCGGGCCGACCGGACCGCCGAGCCTAGCCAAAACCCGGCCCCGCGCAATCCCGCCGAGGCCGCCGCCCTGCCTGAAGGATCGGCCGGAAGCCCCGCTCAGGCCTCGAGCATCCGGCGCAGCAGCTCGATGTCCTCGGCGAGCTGGGCGTCGGTGACGCGCAGCTCCTCGATCTTGCGCACCGCGTGGATCACCGTGGTGTGGTCGCGCCCGCCGAAGCCCCGCCCGATCTCCGGCAGCGACTTCGAGGTGAGGGTCTTGGAGAGATACATCGCCACCTGCCGGGGCCGGGCGACGGCGCGGGCGCGCCGGGCCGAGGTGAGGTCGGACATCCTGAGGTGGTAGTGGTCGCAGACCTTGCGCTTGATGTCCTCGATCGAGACCTTGCGCTCGGAGCTGCGGAGCAGGTCGGCGAGGCATTCCTGCGTCATGTCGAGGTCGATCCGCCGCCCGACGAGCGAGGCGAAGGCGTAGAGCCGGGTCAGCGCCCCCTCGAGCACGCGCACGTTGGAGCTGATCCGGTGGGCGAGGAACTCGAGCACCTTGGGCTCGAGGATCACCTCGGGCGTGCTCGCGCGCATCGCCTCCGCCTTCTGCTGCAGGATGCCAAGGCGCAATTCGTAGTCGGTCGGGTGGATGTCGACCACGAGCCCCCATTGCAGCCGCGACTTGATCCGGTCTTCCATGCCGTCGATCTTGTCGGGGCTGCGGTCGCCCGAGATCACCAGCTGCTTCTTCTGGTCGACCAGCGCGTTGAACGTGTGGAAGAACTCGTCCTGCGTCGAGTCCTTGCCGGCGATGAACTGGACGTCATCGACCATCAGCACGTCGACCGAGCGGAACTGGCGCTTGAAGGTCATGGTGTCGCGGAACCTCAGCGCCTCGACGAAGCGGTACATGAACTGCTCGGCCGAGAGGTAGAGCACGCGGGCGTCCGGCCGGGTCTCGCCGAGATGGTGGCCGATCGCGTGCATCAGGTGGGTCTTGCCGAGGCCGACGCCGCCATAGAGGAACACCGGGTTGAAGCTCGCGTCGCAGGTCTCCGCGACGCGCCGCGCGGCGGCGTGGGCGAGCTCGTTGGGCTTGCCCACGACGAAGCTCGCGAAGGTGAAGCGCGGGTCGAGCGGCGCCGACTGGAGCTCGTCCTCCGGCGGCAGCGGGCGCGACTCCGCCCGCGGCGGCGCGGGCGCGGGGCGCGGCGCGTCCGGCATGCGCGCGGCGGTGTCCGTCTCGGCCGGGCTCACGGTGATGTCGATGCGCCGCACGGTCGGGTGATGCGCCTGCAGGCAGCGCAGCAGATGCAGGCCGTAATTGCGCTCGATCCATTCCGCGAGGAACAGCGTCGGCGCCCCGAGAACCGCGAGATCGCGCTCGACGGCGACCAGCCGCACCGGTCGGATCCACTGGTCCACCGCGCTCCGTCCGAGACTGCGCACGAGGCTCTCGGTCACGGTGGCCCAGAGCGGGCCGAGCTCGGCGGGCCTCTCCGCACCGTCAGTCGGCAGACCGTCGGACATGATCGCTCCTTCTGAAATCGCGCCGGGACGGGCCTTTCGCCACCCGACCGTCCCTGCCCCACTCAACTCTGACGCCACGGCAACCCCCGCGCTTTCCACCCGTTTCGCCGGCCCCGCCGGCCCTCCTCGTCGAGATCGCCTTCGAAGCCCTCGGCGACGTTGCTGCACCGCAGCGGCCGTCCCTCCCGCGCGAAGGCCGCCGACACCGCCTGCGCCGCCATCATCGAACGCCCGCCGGAGCGGCAGATGAAGAGCGCGTGCGCCGGCTCCGATTCGTCCGCGCCGACCAGCTCGGCGATGCGCGCCACGAAGTCGGGATTGGGCGCCATCGCGGGGAAGCTCACCCATTCCACGAGCCAGAGCGGCCGGCCGGTCGCGGAGATCTCGGGCAGGCCGACGAAGCTCCATTCGGCCCGCGTCCGCACGTCGACCAGCACGGCCCGCGGGTCCGCCGCGAGCGCCCGGTACGCCATGTCCGGGTCGAGGTCGTCGACGTCGGGGAAGGGGGTGTCCCGTGGGGTCACCGGAGGTTGAGCGGGTCGGTCTGTCATGCCCTTTGGGTAGCCAGCCGGGCGGGCTTCAGGCAATGATTCTTGGGGGAGGGCACCAAATAAAAATTATTCAAGACCGAAGTCTCACAGTCCATTGTGAAGTCTCGATGAATAAAAACGCCAAAGGCCGCAGGTGCGGCGCGCGACTTTACTGAGATGTAGGGCGTTGGTGGGGCAGTGTAGCCTTGAGCGACACTATAGACCGCGGCGCGAAAAGCCATCAAGCCGAAAGAAACGAGAACATCTCAGAAAGGTTACGTTTCCGTTAACGCAAGACTTGCGCCCGGTCGGTCGACCGGAACGCCCTGAAACGCAAGCGGAATTTCCGAGCCTGGCGGCCGGGTCAGGCCGCCATCGCCTTGATGCGCCCGGCCAGGCGGGAGATTTTCCGGCTGGCGGTGTTCTTGTGCATGATCCCCTTGGTCGCGCCGCGCATGATCTCGGGTTGCGCCATCCGCAGCGCCGCGAGGGCCGCCGACTGGTCGCCGCGCGCGATCGCCTCCTCCACCTTCCGGATGAAGGTCCGCACCCGCGACTTGCGGGACTTGTTGATCGCGGTGCGCCGCTCGATCTGGCGGATCCTCTTGCGCGCCTGTGGCGAGTTGGCCATGCCGTCCTTCCGTGTGGAACCGTCTCGGGAGGCCGCAGGAGGTAGCCGAAGCGCCGGCCGGCGTCAATCGCCCCGCGTCTCAGCTGCCCTTGAACTTGGCGCTCCGCTTCTCGGCGAACGCGTCCATGCCCTCCTTCTGGTCCTCGGTCGAGAACAGCGCGTGGAACAGCCGCCGCTCGAAGCGCACGCCCTCGGCGAGCGTCGTCTCGTAGGAGCGGTTGA
>CAZWDE010000205.1:0-6328 GCA_964632555.1 uncultured Limibaculum sp. | reverse complement strand
GTAGCCGTCGCGCGTCTGCGGCGTCTTGATGCCGAGCGCGGCGCCCGCGATCTGCGTGCGCAGCACCTGCGCCGTCCCGCCGCCGATGGTGAACATCCGCACGTCGCGCGCCATCCGCTCGATCGGCTCCTCCGAGCCATAGCCGCGCGCGCCGAAGATCTGCAGCGCGTCGTTCACCACCTTGATCGCGGTCTCCGAGGCGAAGAGCTTCGCGCGCGCCGCCATGGTCTTGTCCGGGAAGCCCGTGGGGCTCGTCTCGGCCGAGCGCGCCGCCTCGTGGAGCAGGAGCCGCGAGGCCGCGACGCCGGTGTCCATGTCGGCGAGCATCCACTGCAGCCCCTGGAACTCGGCCAGCGGCCGGCCGAACTGCTCGCGCTCCGTCAGATAGCGTTTCGCGTGCTCGAGCGCGCCGGCCGCGACCCCCATCGCGACGGTGCCGGCGCCCACGCGCTGGCCGTTGTAGGCCGTCATCAGGTCGGCGAAGCCGCGCCGGAACCCCGACGGCGGCACCAGCGCCATCTCGTCGGCCACGAAGAGCCGGTCGAAGGCGAGCTCGGCCTCCGGCATCCCGCAGAGGCCCATGGTGCGCTCGTGGCGCACGATCGAGAACCCGTCGGGACGCCGCCCGGCCTGAGGGTCGGCGAGGACGAGAAAGGCGCCGATGCCCTCCTCGGCCCCGCGCTCGGAGACCACGCGGGCGAAGACGAGGTGGAGCTTCGACACCCCGCCCCCGGTGATCCAGTGTTTCGTGCCGGTGATGCGGTACCCGCCGGGGACGCGCCGCGCCACCGTCGCCATGTCGGTCGCCGCGCTGCCGGCCCGGGGCTCGGTGATGCAGATCGCCGGCTTGTCGCCCGCCAGCACGAGCGGCGCGGCGAGCGCCTTCTGCGCCTCGGTGCCATAGGCCATCACCGCGCCGATCGCGCCCATATTGGCCTCGACGACCACGCGCGCCGTCAGCGTGCAGGCGCGCGCGATCTCCTCGATCACGCAACAGGTCTCGAGATAGGACGCGCCCCGCCCGCCGTGCTCGCGCGGGATCGTCATGCCCATGAGCCCGGCCTCGACGAGATCGGCGAGGTTGTCCCAGCAATAGCTGCGGCTGCGGTCCCAGTGGGCGGCCCGGGGCGCGAAACGGGTCTCGGCCAGCTCGCGCGCGATTGCCTGCGTCTCGTACATAACCATAACGTCACCTCTCTTTTTTGTGATGAGAACAGATCGCGGTGTCAAATACAATCGAATAAGTCGAGACAGAAGGTTCGAAGATCGTGAACTTGAGGGGGCTCCGCACGCTCGTCGAGATCGACCGGGTCGGCGCCTTCGCGACGGCCGCGGACCAGCTCGGCCTGACGCTTTCGGCCGTCAGCGCGCAGATGAAGACGCTGGAGCAGGAGCTCGGCGTCGCGCTCTTCGACCGGGCGCACCGCCCGCCCGCCATGACGCCCGCCGCCCGCGCCGCCGCGGCGCACGCCCGGCGGATCATCGCCGAGGTCGACGCGATCCGCGCGATCGGCGCCGAGGGCGGGGGGCTCGCCGGGGTGTTCCGCATCGGCTTCGTGCCGACGGCGAGCGTGCGGCTGATGCCCGACTTCCTCGCCCGCGCCGCCGCGCGTCATCCGCGTGCGCGGTTCCTCGTCGAGAGCGGGCTGTCGAGCGACATGCTGGCCAAGCTCGCGGCGGCCCGGCTCGACGCGGCGGTGATCACCGAGACGCCCGAGACCCCGCCCGACATCGCCGTGACGACGCTCTGCACCGAGGGGTTCGCGCTGGCCGCGCCGGCCCGCGCCGAGGGCTGGGACCTCGCGACCTGCGCCGAGCGGCTGCCCTTCATCCGCTTCACGCCCTCGAGCGGCATCGGCGTGCTGACCGAGGCGCATCTGCGGCCCGTCCTCGCGGCGGTGCGCGAGACGCTGGTGCTCGACAGCGTCGAGGCGGTGATGGGCTGCGTCAACGCGGGCGTCGGCTTCGCCGTGCTGCCCGAGCCCGACGCGCGCCGCTATGCGTCGGGCGCGGCGGTCGCCCCGCTCGCCCATCCCCCGCTCGCGCGCCGGCTGGGGCTCGCGGTCCACGCGCCGGGCGCGGCGGCGGCCCATGCGGCGGCGCTCGCCGCCCTGCTCGCCCCGGCCTGAGGCCCTCTCACGCCGCGGCGGGGCGCCGGCCGTCGGCGACGATCCGCCCGTCGACGAGGCGCACCCAGCGGCGCATCCGCGCGGCCATGTCGAGATCGTGCGTCACCGCGACGACGCTCCGCCCCTCGGTGCCGGCGATCGCCTCGAGGATCGCGAAGACCTGCTCGGACGAGGCGGTGTCGAGCGAGCCGGTCGGCTCGTCGGCGAGGATCAGCGGCGGATCGTTGGCGAGCGCGCGCGCGACCGCGGCGCGCTGGCGCTGACCGCCGGAGAGCTGCTCGGACCGCTTGTGGAGATGCTCGCCGAGGCCGAGCCGCTCGAGGAGCCCCGCCGCGCGGTCGCGCATCTCGCCCCGGCCCCAGCGCCCGAGCCGGCGCATCGGGATCGTCACGTTGTCGAGGATCGAGAATTCCGGCAGCAGGAAATGGAACTGGAAGACGAAGCCGATCTCCTCGAGCCGGATCGCGGCGCGCGCGTCCTCGGCGAGGGCGTGGGTGGGCTCGCCGCGGATCAGCACCTCGCCCGCGCTCGGCGTGTCGAGCACGCCGAGAAGGTAGAGCAGCGAGGACTTGCCCGACCCCGAGGGCCCGGTGATGGCGACGAACTCGCCGGGGCCGACGCGCAGGTCGATGTCGCGCACGAGAGTGACGGGGACGGTGCCCGGCAGCACCCGCGTCACGCCGCGCGCCTCGACGAGCGGCGCGCCGGTCCGCGGCGCGGGGCTCACGTCGCGCCCCGGATCACGTCGATCGGGTTGCCACGCGAGGCCTTGCGCGCCGGCAGGTAGCCCGCGATCGAGGCGGCGCCGAGCGCGAGGGCGACCGCGATCGCGTAGTGCCGCGGGTCGTAGGCCACCGGCAGGCTCGTCACCTCCGTCGCCTGGGTGATCTCGAACTCGATGGAGCCGAGGAGCCGCGTCAGCGCATAGCCCATAACCGCGCCGAGCGCGCCGCCGACCCCGCCCATCAGCGCGCCCTCGGCGAGGAAGATCGCCCGGATGTCGGCGTCGCGGAACCCGAGCGACTTCAGGATCGCGATGTCGCGCGCCTTCTCGTGGGTGATGATCGAGACGATGTTGAAGATGCCGAAGCCGGCGACGACGAGGATCGCCGCCACCACGGTGTACATGATGACGTTCCGCACCTGGAACGCCTCGAGCAGGCTCTCGTTCGCCTCCTGCCACGACACCGCCTTGTAGCCGAGCAGCGCCTCGGCCCGCGCCGCCACGCGCCGCGCGGCGTTGGCCTCCGCGAGGCGGATGCGGATGTCGTTGATCGCGTTGAAGCGGCCGGCGAGCACCTGCGCCGTGCGCAACCGCACATAGACCGTGCCCTCGTCGGTCGCCACCACGCCGGTCCGGAAGGTGCCCACCACCTGGATCTGCCGCGCGATCCCGCCCGCCGTGCTGAGCCGGAGCCGGTCGCCGAGCCCCGCGCCGAGCCGCCGGGCGAGGCGCTCGCCGATCACCGCCGAGAAGGCGGTGGCGTCGATGTCCGCGAGCCGGCCGGCCGTCATGTCCTCGTCGATGGTCGAGACGCGCGCCTCGTCGGCGGCGGTGACGCCGACGATCGTCACGCCCTCCTCGGTGCCGCCGTAGCGCGCCACCCCCTGAACGCGGAGCCCGGCCGAGATCGCGCCGGGCACCCATCCCTCGAGCGACGCGATCGCCTCGGTCGGGTTGAGGATGCCGCGGATGTCCTCCGCCGGCCGCAGCCCGTGCCACTCGACCGCGTCGTAGACGCGCTCGGCGGGCTGCGCGTCGGCCCCGCGCCGCTCGTCGGTGATCTGCACGTGCGGCATCGCGTCGATCAGCGTGCCGACGAAATCGTCCTGGCTGCCCTGCATGAGCGCCGCCATGGCGATCGCGAAACCGACGCCGAGGGTGACGCCCGCGATCGAGACGAGCGTCTGCCGCGCGCGGCCGAGGATGTGTGTCGCCGCGATCTCGAGCAGCAGCCTCATGGCGGGGCGTCCCGCGGATCGGCGAGCGGGCGCACCGCCGCGCCATCGGCGAGATCGTCGCGCGCCGGTGAGACGACGAGCGCGCCCTCGGCGACGCCCGATGTCACCTCGACCCGCTCGGCGCCGCGGATGCCCGTCTCGACGGGCGTGAGCGCGATCCGCCCGCCCCGGACCACCTGCAGCCGGTTGCCGATCAGCGCGGGCGCGGGCGCCAGCAGCGCGTCCGCCACCGTGCGCACGACGATGTTGACGTCGACCGACATGCCGATCAGGAGCGGCGTGTCCCCGGGCAGCGCCAGCCGCACGCGATAGGTCTTGAGCTCCGGGTTGCCCATCGGCGTGATCGCGGCGACCTCGGCGGCGAGCGCGCGGCCGGCGAAGGCGTCGGCCTCGAGCAGCGCCCGCTGGCCCACCGCGACGCGCGGGATGTCCTCCTCGTTGACCTCGGCGACCACGAGCAGCGGGCGGGGCCGGCCGACCCAGGCGAGCGGCTCGCCGAGCGCCGCCACCTCGCCCACCTCGCCCTCGAGGCGCAGCACCTGCCCGTCGAGCGGCGCGCGGATCTCGAGATCGACGAGCTGGCTGCGGGTGGCCGCGAGGCTCGCGCGGAGCTTGGCGAGATTGGCCAGGTCGCGGTCGTAGCGCTCGCGCGTGGTGATGCCGCGGTCGTAGAGATCGGCCGTGCGCTCGAACTCCTTCTCGGCGAGCTCGAGCAGCGCCGTGAGCTCGTCGGCATGGGCGCGCATCTCGGTGTCGTCGAGCCGGAAGAGAAGGTCGCCCTCGCGCACGTGGCGCCCCTCGCAGCGGCAGCTCTCGACGATCCGCCCGCGCGCGACGGGCGTCACCTCGGCCCAGAACT
This sequence comes from uncultured Limibaculum sp., assembly GCA_964632555.1. GTDB lineage: Bacteria > Pseudomonadota > Alphaproteobacteria > Rhodobacterales > Rhodobacteraceae > Thermohalobaculum. The sequence goes on along the minus strand of CAZWDE010000205.1, from coordinate 1,378 downwards.
CGGGCTCGACCACCCCGGTCGCGTAGACGATCTCGGCCGCCGTGCCGCGGGTGACGGGGGCCACGCTCACGGGCTCCGGGCGGAACCAGAGATGCAGCGCCCAGGCGCCGCCCGCGGCCAGCGCGACGAGAAGCGCGACATTCGTGCGCAGTCCCATGGGCGGCGTCTCCCGCTCGGTCGGACCTCCGGCGGCGCGTCGAGCCCGCCCGACACGCCGGCCGCGCCGGGGGTTGTCGCACAGGCCGCGGGCGGCCGCCACTCGGGGCGCGAGCCGACCCGACGCGCTCGCCCCACGCTGATCCGGGCGCCGGCCGGACCCCTTTCGTCCCGACAGCGCGCCCCCCGCACACGCGGTCGCACCGCGCGACCTCCGGCCCCGCCGACCTTTCCGCGGCGGAGCGCCGACGCCATATGCCGGCCATGACACGCAGGCGACCGATCGGAACGAGACGCGCGGCGCGGAGGATCGCGCTCGCGCTCGTCTGTCTCCTCGGGCTCATCGGGCTCGCGACGGCGCAGTCCGATCCGCCGGAGACCGGGCGGCCGCTGGTTCTCGTCACCGACATCGACGGCGCCATCGGCCCGGCGACGATCCGCCAGATCGGCAACCTGATCGAGGCGGCCGAGGAGCGCGACGCCGATCTCGCGGTGCTGCGGATGGACACCCCCGGCGGGCTCGCGACCGCGACGCGCGACATCAACAAGGCGATCCTCGCGGCGCAGGTGCCGGTGGCCGTCTTCGTGGCGCCGGCCGGGGCGCGGGCGGCGAGCGCCGGCACCTACATCCTCTATGCGAGCCACCTCGCGGCGATGGCCCCCGGCACCAATGTGGGCGCCGCGACGCCCGTGCAGATGGGCGGCGGCGCGCCGGGTCTGCCGGGCGGCGACGGCGCGCCGGAGCGCCCCTCGGACGGCGGGACCGGCGACGCGCCCGAGAGCGGCGGCGCCGGGGCCGACGGGTCGGACGGGGCCGCGTCGGGGTCCGGCGCGGGCGCCCCCGCCACCGACCGCGGGCGGCTGGCCAACAAGGCGATCAACGACGCCGTCGCGCAGATCCGGAGCCTCGCCGAACTGCGCGGGCGCGACGCCGACTGGGCCGAGCGCGCGGTGCGCGAGGGCGCGAGCCTCTCCGCCACCGCCGCGCTCGAGCAGGGGGTGATCGAGATCCTCGCCGACGACCTCGACGCGCTGCTCGCCGAGGCGCACGGGCGGGAGGTGACGCTCGGCGAGCGGACCGTCGCCCTGCGGACCGACGGGGCGCGCGTCGTCACGCTCGAGCCGAGCCTCGTCACCGAGCTTCTGGCGATCCTCTCGAACCCCAACGTCGCGCTCCTGCTGATGACGCTCGGCTTCTACGGCCTCCTGTTCGAGCTCTCGA
>CAZWDE010000204.1:0-6364 GCA_964632555.1 uncultured Limibaculum sp. | reverse complement strand
CGCCATGTGGTGGATCCGCGCCTCGATCCAGGAGTACATCCTGCGCTCGTGGTCGATGGTGAAGCTCGGCACCACCTCGGCGCAGAAGAAGCTCTTCTTCAACCTGAGGAAGGCCAAGGGCAAGATCGGCGCGCTCGAGGAGGGCGACCTGCGCCCCGAGCACGTCAAGAAGATCGCGACCGATCTCGGCGTCAACGAGGAGGAGGTGGTCAACATGAACCGCCGCCTCTCCGCGGGCGGCGACAGCTCGCTCAACGCGCCGCTCAAGGGCGACGCCGAGAGCAGCTCCGAGTGGCAGGACTGGCTGGCCGACGAGGACGCCGACCAGGCCATGGCCTATGCCGAGAGCCAGGAGATGGAGGCGCGCCACGAGCTGCTGGTGAAGGCGATGGAGGGGCTCAACGAGCGCGAGCGCCACATCCTCACCGAGCGGCGGCTGCGCGAGGACCCGGTGACGCTCGAGGAGCTCAGCCAGCACTACAAGGTCTCGCGCGAGCGGATCCGCCAGATCGAGGTGCGCGCCTTCGAGAAGCTGCAGAAGAAGATGCGCGAGCTCGCCCGCGACAAGGGGATGCTCGAGCGCTCGGCCTGAGGCGCTCCGCCCCCGCTCAGTCGGGGGCGGCGCAGCCGCGGATGTCGGCCGCCCAGCCCTCGCCGAGGAGCGTGATGCGCACGTCCTCGCGCGGCACCCACGCGGCCGGATCCTCGAGGCTCAGCACGGCCTCGACATCGATCGCGCGCGGCGCCGGCGTCGCCTCGACCTCGTGGAACCACGCGCCCGCCGGGCCCTCGATCACCACATAGGGCGCCGGGCCGGGGGCCGCGTGCGCGATCTCGGCGGTGAATCGCCGATCGGGCCCGGCGCCGGCGATCCGGCAGGTGGCGCGCGCGAGGTCCGTGCCCGGCAGCCGGGCGAGCGCCGCGGCGACCTCGGCCGCGCCCTCGGTGTCGGCGGGCGCGACCGTCTCGGCGATGCGCACCTCCTCGAAGATGCAGATGTCGCGGCAGACGCCGAACTCGGCGGCAAGCTCGAGCGCGATCGGCCGCGTCGGGTCCTCCGGCACGAGGCGGAGCGGCAGGACCACCTCGCCGCCATAGCCGATCGACATCATCCCGAAGCTCTCGAAGACCTCGGGCGCCGGCCAGAGCACCTCGACGCCCGCGAGATTGCCCGACCCCGACCAGTCGAACCGGGGCGGCACCCCGCTCTCCCCCGGCACGCGCCAATAGGTCTTCCAGCCCGGCGCGATGGCGAGCGCGAGGCCGGCGAGCCGCTCGGCGCCGTCGAGCCGCCCGGGCAGCAGCCGCGCCGCGATCTGCGACGGTCCGGTGGCGTGGATCGACTGCGCGGCGGCGCCCGCCGCGAGAAGGGGGGCGAGCAGCGCGCCGGCGGCGAGGCCGCGCCGGAGCGGCCGGGCGGGGAGGTTTTTTCGCGTGATCATGGATGGGAGATATGCGACGCTCGGGCCGCGGACGATAACAAGTCCGAGACGTCGCCGCGCCAGGAGCCCGCCGAGCAGCATGGCCGCCTCACCCCCCGTGCACGAGGTCGACAGCCTGTCGGGGCAGGTGCTGATCGCCATGCCGGGGCTTCTCGACCCGCGGTTTCACCGCACGCTGGTGTTTCTCTGCGCGCACTCGGCGGACGGCGCGATGGGGCTGATCGTCAACAAGCCGGCCGAGAGCCTCTCGCTCAAGGACCTGTTCGAGCGGCTGAACATCCCGGCGACCTCGGAGATCGCGGCGCGCCGCGTGCGCTTCGGCGGGCCGGTGGAGACGGCGCGGGGCTTCGTGCTGCACTCCTCGGACTACCACGCCGAGCACGCGACGCTCCGGGTCGACGCCACGACCTCCATGACCGCGACGCTCGACATCCTGCACGCGATGGCGAGCGACCGCGGCCCGGAGCGCGCGATGGTCGCGCTCGGCTATGCCGGCTGGTCGCCCGGGCAGCTCGAGCGCGAGATCCAGGCCAATTCCTGGCTCTATTGCGCGGCGGACGACCCGCTCCTCTTCGACGAGGACAACGACACCAAGTGGGACCGGGCGATGGCGAAGATCGGCGTCGACCCCTCGCTGCTCTCGGCCGGCGGCCGCGCCTGAGGCGCGCCCGGCGGGGCCTGCCGGAGGCCCCGCCCGCCCGGATCATCCCTCGGCGCGGCCCCGGCGATCGGCGCGCAGCGAGGCGTAGAGCACGTGGTTGCGCCAGCGCCCGTTGATCTGGAGATAGGACTGCGCCACGCCTTCGTACTTGAACTGGCAGCGCTCGAGCAGCCGGCGCGAGGCAAGATTGTCCGGCAGGCACGCGGCCTCGAGCCGCGACAGGTCGAGCGCCCCGAAGGCGTGCTCGCGGACCGCGGTGAGCGCCTCGCTCATGTAGCCCCGGCGCGCGTGGCGCTGGCCGGTCCAGTAGCCGAGCGTCGCCGCCTGCGCCGGCTGGCGGCGGATGTTGGAGAGCGTGATCCCGCCGAGCACCTCGCCGCCCTCGCGGGCCAGCAGGAAGAGCGGCAGCGCGTCGCCGGTGCGGATCGCGCGCTCGGCCCAGGCGACGCGGTTGCGGAAGGCGCGGAGCGAGAGGTGATCGCCGGTCCAGGCCGGCTCCCAGGGCGTGAGGAAGGCGCGGCTCTCGGCCCGGAGCGCGGCCCAGCACTCGAAGTCGCGCATCTGCGGCGGGCGGAGGACGAGCCGCTCGGTCAGGATCTCGGGCTCGGCCGCCGGGCGCCGGGCGAACATCGGCCTCAGGCGGCCAGCCGGCGGCCGCGCGCCGCGGCCTCCGGCGCGTCGGCCACGGGCCCGTAGAGCGCGAGCGCCGGGCGCCCGGCGCAGACGCGCCCCGCGAGATCGCGCGCGGCGCGCGCGTCGACCGCCTCGATCCGCGCGACGGTCTCCTCGACGGGCGGGACGCGGTCCCAGATCGAGAGCATCGCGGCGAGCCGCTCCGCCCGCGCCGAGGCGCCCTCGAGGCCCATCACGAGCCCCGCCTTCGTCTGCGCCCGGGCGCGCGCGATCTCGGCCTCGCTCAGGTCGTCGGCGGCGCGGCGGATCTCGTGCGCGGTGAGGTCGGTCAGCTCGCGGATGTCCTCGCCGCCGGTTCCGGCATAGACCATCAGCAGCCCGGCATCGGCCCACGCGGCGGCCTGCGCGAAGATCGTGTAGCAGAGCCCGCGGCGCTCGCGCGCCTCCTGGAAGAGCCGCGAGGACATGCCGCCGCCGAGCGCGGTCGCGAGGATCTGGCCGGCGTAGAAGTCCGGGTCGCGGTAGCCCGGCGCGGGCAAGGCCAGCGCGAGATGCGCCTGCTCGAGCGGCTTCTCGACGCGCCGCTCGCCGCCGCCGTAGCGCGCCGGGTCGTCGACGCCGCCGAGGATCGGCGCCATGTCGGCGAACGCGCTCTCGGCCAGGCGCACGATGCGGTCGTGGTCCACCGCCCCCGCGGCGGCGAGGATCATCTGGCCCGGCCCGTAGTGCTGCGCGACGAAGCCCGCGAGATCGGCGCGGGAGAAGGCGCGCACGCGCTCGGGCGCGCCGAGGATCGCCCGGCCCATCGGCTGGTCGGGATAGGCGATCTCCTGCAGCCAGTCGAAGATCACGTCGTCCGGCGTGTCGAGGGTCTGGCCGATCTCCTGGAGGATGACGCCGCGCTCGACCTCGATCTCCGCCTCGGCGAGCGCGGGCTCGCGCAGGATGTCGGCGATCAGGTCGATCGCGAGGTCGACGTCCTCGCCGAGCACGCGGGCGTAGTAGGCGGTGCGCTCGCGCGAGGTGTAGGCGTTGAGATAGCCGCCGACGTCCTCGATCTCCTCGGCGATCCGCAGCGCCGAGCGCCGCGCGGTGCCCTTGAAGGCCATGTGCTCGAGAAAATGGGCGATGCCGTTCTCGCTCGTGCGCTCGTGCCGGGCGCCCGCCTCGACCCAGACGCCCACCGCCGCCGAGCCGAGGGCCGGCATCCGCTCGGTCACGATGCGGAACCCGTTGGCGAGGGTCGTGATCTCGACGGTCATGGCGTGCGGCGCTCCCGGATCAGGGTCTGGATCTTCGCGAGGTCGGCGGGCACCACGGTCAGGCGCTCCTCGCGGTCGTGGAGATCGGCGAGCCGCTCGGGAAGCGCCGGGCGGACGCCCGAGGCGGCCTCGACGGCGTCGGGGAACTTCGCCGCGTGGGCGCAGGCCAGCGCGACCATCGGGATCGCCGGGTCGCCGCGGCACTGCTGCGCGGCGTGGACGCCGATGGCGCTGTGCGGGTCGAGCAGCTGGCCGGTCTCGGCGTGCACGCGGGCGATGGTGTCGGCCGTCTCCTCCTCGCTGACGCGCGCGCTCTTGAAGGCCGCGCGCAGGCGCTTCAGGGGCTGCTCGTCGAGCGCGACGGCGCCGTTCTTCTTCAGCGCGGCCATCAGCTCGCCGACCGCGAGGCCGTCGCGGTCGTGCACGTCGAAAAGCGCGCGCTCGAAATTCGAGCTCACCTGGATGTCCATCGAGGGGGCGCTGGTGCTGACCACCTCGGCCGGGCGGTACTCGCCGGTCTCGAGGCAGCGATGGAGGATGTCGTTCTCGTTGGTGGCGATCACGAGGTCCGAGACCGGCAGGCCCATGCCGCGCGCGACATGGCCCGCGTAGATGTCCCCGAAATTGCCCGTCGGCACGGAGAAGGCGATCGCCCGGCCCGGCGCGCCGAGCGCGAGCGCGGCGGTCACGTAGTAGACCGTCTGCGCCATCACCCGCGCCCAGTTGATCGAGTTGACCGCGCCGAGGCGCACCTCGTCGGCGAAGTCCCAGTCCGCGAACATCGCCTTCACGAGCGCCTGGCAGTCGTCGAAGGTGCCCTCGACGGCGAGGGCGTGGACGTTGGGGTCGGCCGGCGTCGTCATCTGCCGGCGCTGCACCTCGGAGACGCGGCCGTGGGGGTAGAGGACGAAGACGTCGGCGGTGGCGTTGCCGCGGAACGCCTCGATCGCCGCGCTGCCGGTGTCGCCCGAGGTCGCGCCGACGATCGTCACGCGCTCGCCCCGGCGCGCGAGCACATGCTCGAAGAGCCGCCCGATGAGCTGCATCGCCACGTCCTTGAAGGCGAGCGTCGGCCCGTGATGGAGCTCCAGCACCCAGTCGTTCGGCCCGATCTGCACCAGAGGGCAGCGCACGGCGTGGCCGAACCCCGCGAAGGCCGCGTCGACGAGCCCGCGCAGCTCCTCCTCCTCGAGGCAGCCCTCGACGAAGGGCGCGATGACATGCGTCGCCACCTCCTCGAAGGACCGCCCCGACAGCCCGGCGAGGGCGTCGCGCCCAAGGGCCGGCAGCGCGTCGGGCACGTAGAGCCCGCCGTCGCGCGCGAGACCGGCGAGCATGGTCTCCTCGAAGGGGAGGACCGGCGCCTGTCCGCGGGTGCTGATGTATCGCATGCCTGCTCTCCGGTCCCTCGTCAGCCCCGCTCCCGGCTCTTACGGAAGCGGCGGCGGTCCCGCAATCCCCGCGGGGGGCGCGCTCAGCGGGCGGCTTCGCGGCGCGCCCAGAGCGCGCTCATGATGGCCCAGACCGCGCCCAGCGAGAACCAGGTGATCGCGTAGTTGAGGTGGTTGTTCGGCAGGTCGGCGCCCAGCGGCTCGGCGATCGGGCGCTCGCCGAGGGAGTGGCGGTCGGCCACCACGAGCAGCGGCTCGGTGCCGAGCGCGCGGGACATCCGCGCCGGGTCGCGGGCGAACCAGATGTTGCGCTCGCGGTCGGGCGGCGGCGCGTCGCCCGCGTCCTCGGGCCAGAAGAGGGCGCCGGTGAGCGAGACGGGCGCGCCCTCCGCCGGCAGCGCCTCGCCCTTCGCGGCCTCGGGCACGTAGCCGAGATCGGCGAGCACGCGGCGCCCCTCGGCGGTCTCCACCGGCGCGATCACCTGGAAGCCGGGCCCCCAGGGCCTCCGGGTGGTGAGCCGGTAGGCCGCGCCCTCGCCGAGGCGGCCCTCGATGCGCACGCGCAGGAAGGCGTCGTCGTCCGGATCGGGATCGGCCGGCAGCGGAGCCGGCTCGGCCGCGAGCCGCGCCTCGAGCCGGGCGATCAGCGCCTCCTTCCACTCGAGGCGCTGCAGCTGCCACACCCCGAGCGAGGCGAGGATCGCGACGCCCGCGACCCCCACCAGCGCGGGCGCGAGGATGCGCCGCGGCGCCCGCGTCACCGGCCCCAGATGTAGATGCCGGCGAAGAGGAACAGCCACACCACGTCGACGAAGTGCCAGTACCACGCCGCCGCCTCGAAGCCGACATGCTGCTGCGGGCTGAAATGGCCTGCGCGCGCCCGCATCAGGCAGACGAAGAGGAAGATCGTGCCGACGAAAACGTGGAAGCCGTGGAACCCGGTCGCCATGAAGAAGTTGGCGCCGTAGATGTTGC
>CAZWDE010000203.1:0-6447 GCA_964632555.1 uncultured Limibaculum sp. | reverse complement strand
CACGCCGGCGTTGCCAGCGCTCGGCGATTGCGGCAAGTGGGCGCCCAACCAGCCGGGAGGCCCCGTGACCCAGACGCTGACGATCCGACGCCCCGACGACTGGCACCTGCATCTGCGCGACGGGGCGATGCTCGCGGCGGTCGCGCCCGTCTCGGCCGCCCGGGTCGGCCGCGCCATCGTGATGCCCAATCTCGTGCCGCCGGTGGTGACCGGGGCCGACGCCGCCGCCTATCACGCGCGCATCCTGGCCGCGCTGCCCGGCGACACGGGCTTCGAGCCGCTGATGACGCTCTATCTCACCGAGACGACCGACCCGGAGGACGTCGCCCGCGCCGCCGCCGAGGGCCTCGTCGCGGCGGTCAAGCTCTACCCCGCCGGCGCGACGACCAACTCGGCCTCGGGCGTGCGCGCGATCGACCGGGTGATCCCGGTGCTCGAGCGGATGGCCGAGATCGGGCTGCCGCTCTGCGTCCACGGCGAGGTCACCGACCCCGAGATCGACATCTTCGACCGCGAGGCGGTCTTCATCGAGCGCGTGCTCGACCCCGTGCGCCGGCGCGTGCCCGGCCTCCGCGTGGTGCTGGAGCACGTCACCACCGCCGAGGGCGTGGCCTATGTGACGGGCGGCGAGGCGATCGCGGCGACCATCACGACGCATCACCTGGCGATCAACCGCAACGCCATCCTCGCCGGCGGGATCCGCCCGCATTACTACTGCCTGCCGGTGGCGAAGCGCGAGACGCACCGGCGCGCCCTCGTCGCCGCCGCCGTCTCGGGCGACCCGCGGTTCTTCTCGGGCACCGACAGCGCGCCCCACACCGACGCCGCCAAGGAGACCGCCTGCGGCTGCGCCGGCTGCTTCACCGCGCCGGTGTCGCTGCCGATCCTCGCCGAGATCTTCGAGCGGGAGGGCGCGCTCGACCGGCTCGAGGGCTTCGTCGCGGTCCACGGCGCCGAGTTCTACGGCCGCCGGCCGGCCGACGCGCGGGTGAGGCTGGTGCGCGAGGACGCGCCCGTCGCCCTGCCGCGGCGGCTCGCGACGGGCGAGGGGCCGGTCACCATCTTCGATCCGGGCATCGACGTTCACTGGCGGGAGGCCGAGCGATGAGGGAGACCGGCGCGACCAAGGAGCCGGGCCGCGCGATCGCGGCGATGCTGCTCGAGATCGGGGCCGTGCATGTCCGCCCCGAGGAGCCCTTCCGCCTCACATCGGGGCTCGCCAGTCCGGTCTATGTCGACTGCCGCAAGCTCATCTCCTATCCGCGGGCGCGGGGCGCGGCGATGGACCTCGCGGTCGCCCATCTCGCGCGCACGGTGGGCCACGAGCGGTTCGACGCGGTGGCGGGCGGCGAGACGGCCGGGATCCCCTTCGCCGCGTGGATCGCCGAGCGCATGGGCCTGCCGATGCTCTACGTCCGCAAGACGCCCAAGGGCTTCGGCCGCGACGCGCGCATCGAGGGCGATCTGCGCGAGGGCCAGCGGGTGCTGCTGGTCGAGGATCTGACGACCGACGGCGGCTCGAAGGTGAACTTCGCCGCCGCGCTGCGCGAGGCCGGCGCGGAATGCGGGCACACGCTGGTGCTCTTCTACTACGACGTGTTTCCCGAGGTGCCCGGCCGGCTGGCGGCGCAGGGGATCGCGCTCCACCACCTCGCGACCTGGCGCGACGTGCTGGCGGTGGCGGCCGAGCGCGGCCTGCTGGCCCGCGCCGCGATCGAGGAGGCCGGCGCCTTCCTCGACGCGCCGCTCGCCTGGTCGGCCGCCCATGGCGGCGCCGACACCATCTCGGTCTGAGGCTCGGGGATGCCGGCGCCGGGCGCGGCCTCGTCCCGCCTCTCGCGGGGCCCGGCGTGGTGCGCTCGCGGCCCGATCGGGCGGCGCGCGCGGGCGGCCGCCTCCTCGGGGCGCGCCGGCGGGCGATCCCGACCGCCGGCCGGGACCCGGGCGCGGGCGCGCGGGGCGTCAGGCGGGGTTCGCGAGCTCGACGAGATTGCCGTCGGGGTCGCGCAGATAGATCGACAGGATCGGCCCCGCGGCGCCGGTGCGCGGCACCGGGCCGAGCTCGACGGCGAGGCCCGCATCCGCGAGGCGCCCGGCGATCTCGGCCACGGGCTCGGCGACGAGGAAGCAGAGATCGGCCGATCCCGGCGTGGCCCGCGCGGCGCGCGGCGCGAGCTCGGCGCCGGCCACGTGGAGATTGATCTTCTGGTTGCCGACGCCGAGCGCCACCCGCCCCTCGCCGAAGCGGATCTCGCGCAGGCCGAGATGCCCGGTGTAGAAGGCCAGCGTGCGGTCGAGATCGGCGACCGTGAGGACGAGATGGTCGAGGGAGAGGGCGGTGGCGGTGCTCATGCCGACCGGGCTAGCGACGCGGCCGCGCCGGCGCAAGGTGCGGCGATGACCGCGGCGGCGGAGTGGATCGGGCGGAGCCTGTCGCGGGCGGACAGGATCGACCCGTGGCCGGGCGCGGCGCTCCTCGCCACGCTCGGGATCGACCGTCCGGCGCCGGGCCCCGGCGAGCCGCTGCCGCTCCTCTGGCACTGGCTGCATTTCCACGAGGCGGTGCCGCGCGCCGAGCTCGGGCCCGACGGCCACCCCGCCACCGGCCGGCCCGGCGGGCTGGTGCCGCCGATGGGCGCGGCGCGACGCATGTGGGCGGGCGGGCGCTTCGAGGTGCACGGGCCCCTGCCGGTCGGCGCGCCGGCGCGACAGGTCTCCCGGCTCGCGGCGGTCGGGGAGAAGACCGGGCGGCGCGGGCCGTTCACGCTCGTCACGCTGGTCCACGAGGTCCACGGCCCCGAGGGCCTCGCGCTGACCGAGGCGCAGGACCTCGTCTATCGGGCCGGGGACGGCGCGCCGGCCGACCCCGCCGCGGCGCCGCGCGACGAGACGGCCGCGGAGAGCTGGGTCGCCGACCCGGTGCTGCTGTTCCGCTACTCGGCGCTCACCTTCAACGGCCACCGCATCCACTACGATCCGGGGCATGCGCGGGCCGAGGGCTATCCCGGGCTCGTGGTCCACGGGCCGCTCCTCGCGACGCTGCTCCTCGAGCTCGCCCGGCGGCTCGGGCACGACCGGCCGGCGCGCTTCGGCTTCCGCGCCACCGCTCCCGTCTTCGCGGGCGAGCCCTTCGAGACCTGCGCCCGGCCCGAGGGGGACGGCCTTGCGCTCTGGGTGCGCGGCGCGGACGGCCGGCTCGCGATGACCGCCGGGCTCTCCGCCGCCCCGGCGCGGACCGGGGCGCCGTGAGCCATGTTGCATCGCGGCCCGAGCGGCCTAGGCTCCCGGGCGAGCCCGATCCGTCAGAGCCCAAGGAGGCGCGCCCCGTGATCCACAGCCTCGCCCTCGCCCTCGCCGGGCTCCTCGCCGCCTGCAGCCCCTCGCCGCTCGCCCCCGCGGCCGGCGGCCATCCGCTCGAGGCGACCGTCTGGGACGTGGCGGCGGGCGCCGCAATCACGCCCGAGACGCTCGCCGCCCGCCTCGGGCAGGCGGATGTGGCGATCCTCGGCGAGGTGCACGACAACCCGGTCCATCACGCGCGCCAGGCCTGGCTCGTCGAGCGCATCGGCCCCGCCGGCATCGCCTTCGAGATGGTTCCCGAGGCGAGCGAGCAGGGCATCGCGGTCTTCCTCGAGGAGGGCGGGGCACCCGGCGAGATCGGCCCCGCGATCGGCTGGGAGCGGCTCGGCTGGCCCGACTGGGAGATCTACCGTCCGGTCTTCGAGGCCGCGGGCGAGGCCTATGTGGCGGGCGGCGGCGTCGCCAGCGCGGCGATCCGGCAGGCCTCGCGCGAGGGCGCGCGGGCGGCCTTCGGCACGGGCGCGGCGGCCTACGGGCTCGACGAGGCGCTGCCGGCCGAGATGCAGGCCGAGGCGGAGGCCGAGATGGTCGCCGCCCATTGCGACGCGCTGCCGGCCGCGGCGGCGGCGCCCATGGTCGAGGTGCAGCGGCTGCGCGACGCGCGCTTCGCCCACGCCGCGCGCCGGGCGATGGCGGCGGGCGGCGGCCGGGCGGTGCTCGTCACCGGCAACGGCCACGCGCGGACCGATCGCGGCGTGCCCGGGGCGCTCGCCGCCGCCGACCCGTCGCTCGCGGTGCTCGCGCTCGGACAGGTCGAGGTCTCCGAGGCGCGCCGCGCCTTCGCCGACTACGCGCCCGGCGAGCTGCCCTACGACTTCGTGTGGTTCAGCGCCCGGGCGGAGCGCGAGGATCCCTGTGCCGCCTTCCGCTGACGCGCGGCGTCGCGGCCGGTCAGCCGCCCTTGCGGAGGCGGAAGACGAGGGTGCCCTCGGGCCCGTCGTCGAGCCCGAGCAGCGCGTGGCCCTGTTCGGCGCAGAAATGCGGGATGTCGACGCGGGCGGCCGGGTCGTCGGCGAGGACGCGCAGCACCGCGCCGGGCGCCATCGCCTGCAGGCGCTTGCGGGTCTTGAGCACCGGCAGCGGGCAGAGAAGGCCGCGGGCGTCGAGCTCGGCGGCTCCGTCCGCGGGCTCCGGTCCGGTCTCCGGCATGTGCGGCGGCTCGGTCATCGCCTTGCCCTAGCCGCGCTCGCGGCCGCGCTCAAGGGGCTCGGGCCCGGCCCCGCCGCGGCGGACGAGCCGATCGTCGCCTACACCATCACCGACGGCACGCGGATCGCCGAGAGCCTGACGGGGAAGCCCGGCGATCCGGAGGCCGGGCGCGCGCTCTACGCCGCCGAGCGCGCGGGCTGCGCCGGCTGCCACGGCGACGCCGCGGCGCCGCCGCCGCCCTTCGCCGGGCTCGGACCGGGCGAGATCCGGCTCTGGATCGCGGCGCCGGACGCGATCGACCCGGAGACCGCGATGCCGGCCTACTACGCCCCGGGCGACCGTCTCGAGCCCGACGACCCGCTCTATGGCGGACCGCGGCTCACCGCGGGCGAGATCGAGGACCTCGTCGCCTATCTCGCGGGGCTCACGGGCGCGGCTCCCTGAGCTCGCCCAGCACGAAGACGCGGATCGCCGAGGCGAGCGAGCCGGGCGGGCGGCGGGTCGCGTCGATCTCGGCGGCGAGCGCGTTGACCGACTGCCCGCGCCGCGCGGCGATGCGGCGGAACTCCTCCCAGAACGCGGCCTCGAGGCTGACCGAGGTGCGGTGGCCGCGGATGGTGAGCGAGCGCTTGACCGGGCGGTCCGGGGCCGCGGTCTCGGGCGCCTCTTCGGAGCTCGCGCTCCTCATCGGCGCGCGCGCCCCGGCGCTCCGCGCCGCGCGGCGCTCATGCCTCGGGGTCGCCCGGCTCGGACGGCGGATCGGCGGGCGCCTCGGCCGGGCTCCGGCGATGCCCGTCGAGCTCGCGCTCGGCCTTGGCCCGGCGTGCCTCGGCGAGATCGCGCGCGGGCTTCGGCGTGCCGTGGCGGGCGGCGTTGGCGTCGGCCGCGGCGCGGGCCCCGGCGCGGGCGCGGGCCTTCCGGGCGCGGCGCAGATTGACGATCTTGGGCGCGTCGCTCACCGGAGCTCCTTCTCGAAGAACACGCGGCGGAGGCCGTCCTCGGTGCGCCGCGCCGTCTCACGATAACCGAGGCGGGGATAGAGCGCGAGGGCGGGCGCCATGGCCGCGTTGGTGTAGAGCGTGACGCGGGCGAAGCCGGCCGCCCGGCCGAGGTCCTCGGCGGCGGCGAGGAGGCGCGGGCCGAGGCCCAGGCCCTGCGCGCCGGGCGCGACCGCGAGGTTCTCCACGTGCCAGTCGGCGGCGCGGGGGTGGCTCACCACGAACCCCTCGGCCGGGTCGCCCGCGACGAGCACGCGCCCCGCAGCGATGGCGGCCGGGAAGTCCTGCGCCATCGGCGGCGGCACGCGCCCGATCGCCGCGACATAAGGCGCGTAGGCCGCCCGCGCGATCGCCGCGAGCCGGGCCGCCGCCGCGGCCCGCGCCGGGCGGATCGCGGGCGTCGGGGCGGTCATGCCCGCCCGGCGCGCCGCCCGGCGCCGCCGCCGCCGGCCGCCGGCGATTTTTCGCGACCGGGCGCCGCGTCCGCCGTTGTGCCGGAGGCCGGGCGATCGCACATCCGAGGCGCCGCGCGCCGGACCCTCCGCGCGGCCTCCCGCGGCAGCGCCCGGCCCGCCGCGGACAACCCGGTCCCCGGACCCCGTCCCATGGACTTCCTCCCCGGAGCTTCCGCGCTTTTCGCGGCCTTCCTGCTCTTCGCCGCCTGCCGCCTCTGGTTCGACCGCGCCGACGAACCCGAGACGCCCGGCCGTTCCGGCCTCGTCGAGACGGTCGGCCTGACGGTCACCACCCTCGCGGCCTTCGGCACGCTCTGGCTGCTCGACCCGCTCTTCGCCGACTGGTCGCGCGAGGCGGCCCTGTCGCTCGGCGCGGTCGCGGCCGCGCTGGTCGCGGCCTGCGCCGCCTGCTGGCGCGGCGTCGGCATTCTCGCGCGCCGCGGCGCGGCCCGGAGGCGCCCGGCCCGTCCGCGTGCGGGCGCGGC
>CAZWDE010000202.1:0-6452 GCA_964632555.1 uncultured Limibaculum sp. | reverse complement strand
GAGGAGCGATTCGTCGACGAGGATCTGCGCCACCGGCGAGGCCGCGAGCCCCTGCCGGCAGATCGCGAGATAGTCCTCGCGGTTGTAGGCGACGCCGCCGCCGGTGCCCCCCAGCGTGAAGGCCGGACGGATGATCGCCGGCAGCCCGACCTGCGGCAGCACGCGCTCGGCCTCCTCGAGGCCGGCGCGGATGTCGTGGGAGCCGTCCGCGCGCTTCGGGGCGGCGACGATGGCGGCGGCCGGATTGTCGAGCCCGATCCGCTCCATCGCCTCGCGGAACAGCCGCCGGTCCTCGGCGCGCTCGATCGCCTCGCGGTTGGCGCCGATCAGCTCGACCCTGTAGCGCTCCAGCACGCCCCGGTCGGCGAGCGCCATCGCGGTGTTGAGCCCGGTCTGCCCGCCCATCGTGGGCAGCAGCGCGTCGGGGCGTTCGCGCGCGATGATCTTCTCGACGATCTCGGGCGTGATCGGCTCGACATAGGTGGCGTCGGCCATGCCGGGATCGGTCATGATCGTCGCCGGGTTCGAGTTGACGAGGATGACCCGGTAGCCCTCCTCGCGGAGCGCCTTGCAGGCCTGCGCGCCCGAATAGTCGAACTCGCAGGCCTGGCCGATCACGATCGGTCCCGCCCCGATGATGAGGATGGACTGGATGTCGGTGCGCTTCGGCATGGCTGTCTCCGGCGCGGGAACCCGCGCCCGCTGGGCTGCGCGAGCCTTACAGTGGCGGCGCCCGGCGGGGCAAGCGCCAAGGCGGCGCGTTTGTCGGCCGTCAAGGCGCTTGGCCTTCGCCTCGGTTAAGGCGACCTTGGTGCGGATGTGGCACGAGAATCGCCAGGAGGCCTCGGGAGGATCGGGCGATGGAAATGGAGATCCGGCCGGAGATCGTCTCGGCGCTCGACGCCGAGGGGCGTCGGCTGCAACGGCGCGGGTCGCGCTACCGGGTCGGCCTCGGCGATCGCCGCCTGCCCGTTCTCGAGCTGACGAAGCGCGGCTTCACCATCGAGGCCGACCGGCCGCCGCACCTCCGCGGGTTCGTGGAGATCTTCGAGGGCGACACGCGGGTCGCCTGCCGCCTCGCCGTCTGCGCCGCGGCGCGGGACGGGGTGGTGGCCTACGAGTTCAAGCGCGAGAGCCCCGGCGCGGGCGAGCGCGTGCCGGCCGATCACGTGGCGCCGGCGATGGCCGGGCTGCTCGCGCCGCCCGGCGCCTGAGCGCGCCTCAGCCCTCCGCCGTCTCCGCGGCCCCGGCCCCCAGGCCGATCTCGTCGAGCCGGCGCTGCAGCGTCAGTCGGTCGAGCGCGGCGATCGGCAGATGCACCAGCGTGCCGATCCGCCCCTCCAGCGCCATCAGCGTCTCGCGGAACGCGCGGACCCGGTCGGCCTCGGTGCCGCGCGCGGCGGCCGGATCCGGCAGCCCCCAATGCGCCCCCATCGGCTGGCCCGGCCAGATCGGGCACTCCTGATTCGCGGCGTGGTCGCACAGGGTGAAGACGTAGTCGAACCGGCCCGCGCCCTCGTCGATCAGGTCCTCCGGCGTCTTGGGATAGAGCCCCTCGGTCTCGTAGCCCGCCTCCTCCAGCGTCCTCAGCGTCAGCGGATGCACCTGCGGCTTCGGGCGCACGCCGGCCGAGCGCGCGACGAAGCGCGGCCCGCCGAGGGTCGCGAGCACCGCCTCGGCCATGATCGAGCGGGCCGAGTTGCCCGTGCAGAGGAAGAGCACGTGCACGCGCCCGCCGGCCGGCTCGGCGTCCTCGCGCGGGCCGTCGGCGCGCGGGCCGGGATCGGCCCCGCAGATATCCGGCCGCCCGCGGCAGCAATCGGCGAGGAGATAGCGCACCAGCCGCCCGGTGCCGCGGATCGACAGCCGGTAGCGCATCTGCCGGCCGTCGCGCCCGCGCTCGACGAGCCCCGCCTGCACCAGCTGGTCGAGATGCCGTGTCAGCGTGCTCGGGCTCGCGCCCACCGCGTCGGCAAGCTCGCCCGCCGGCACCGACCCCGGCGTGCGCCGGGCGAGCAGCCGCACCACGGCGAGGCGCGTGGAATGCCCGAGGGCGGCGAAGGCGTCGGCGCTCTGGTCAAGGTCCATGGTTTCATGATACGCCATTTGGCGAAGAGCGCAAGCATGGAGATCGCAGCCATGGCGGGACCCGATCGGCGCGCCCTCGCGGCCGAGGCGCTGGGCACCGGCTTTCTGCTGGCCACCGTGGTCGGCTCGGGGATCATGGCCGAGCGGCTGGCGGACGGGAACGTCGCGCTCGCCCTTCTCGCCAACACGATCCCGACGGGCGCGATCCTCGCGGTGATCATCACCCTTTTCGGGCCGATCTCGGGGGCGCATTTCAACCCCGCCGTCACTCTGGTCTTCCACCTCCGCGGCGAGCTCGCGCGCGGGCCCGCGGCGGCCTATGCCGCGGTGCAGGTCGCCGGCGGCGTGCTGGGCGTGTGGACGGCGCACATGATGTTCGACGTCGGCATCCTGCAGGCCGCGGCCACCGAGCGCACCGGCCCGGCGCAGTGGCTCTCCGAGGTCGTCGCGACCTTCGGCCTCGTGCTCACGATCCTCGCCGGGCTCGCGGCGCGGCCGGCCGCGGTGCCGGCCCTCGTCGGGCTCTACATCACGGCTGCCTACTGGTTCACCGCCTCCACCTCCTTCGCCAACCCGGCCGTCACGCTCGCCCGCGCGCTCACCGACAGCTTCGCCGGCATCCACCCGGCGCACGCGCCCGCCTTCGTCGCGGCGCAGCTCCTCGGCGGCGTGATCGCCTGGCGGGTCGCGCGCTGGCTGCTCGCCGAGCCCGAGGCGCCGCCGCGCGGGGCCGCCGCGAGGCCGCCCGCCGAGTGAGCCCGATTGACAGCGGGGCCCCCGTCGCCGACGACGGAGC
Organism: uncultured Limibaculum sp.; assembly: GCA_964632555.1. GTDB lineage: Bacteria > Pseudomonadota > Alphaproteobacteria > Rhodobacterales > Rhodobacteraceae > Thermohalobaculum. The sequence continues at coordinate 3,568 of CAZWDE010000202.1, read as the reverse complement.
GACAGGCAGGGAGGCGCGCATGATCACCGTCTGGGGCCGGAGCACATCGTCGAACGTGCAGGCCGTGATGTGGACCGTGGCCGAGCTCGGTCTCGCGCACGAGCGGATCGACGCGGGCGGGGCCTTCGGCGGCCTCGACACCCCGGAATTCCGCGCGCTCAACCCGAACGGCCGCATCCCGGTGGTTCAGGACGGCGAGGTCACGGTGTGGGAAAGCGCGGCCTGCGTGCGCTACCTCGCCGCCGCGCACGGCGACGCGGCGTTCTGGCCGCCCGAGCCCGGCGTGCGCGCGCGGCTCGACAAATGGGCCGAGTGGAGCAAGGCCACCTGGGGCGCGGTGGTGCAGAACGGGCTGTTCTGGACGCTCGTGCGCACGCCCTCGGCCAAGCGCGACCCCGCGCGGATCGCCGCGCTGACCGACGAGGCGCGCGGGCTGGCGCGGATCCTCGACGCGCGGCTCGCCGAGGGCGACTGGCTCGGCGGCGCGGCCTTCACCTTCGCCGACGTGATGGCGGGCCACCTGCTCTACCGCTACTACACGCTGGAGATCGAGCGGGCCGAGACGCCGCATCTCGACGCCTACTACCGGCGGCTGACCGAGCGGCCGGCCTTCGCCCGCCACGTGATGGTCTCCTACGACGGTCTCCGCGTCGATTGATGGAGGCCGACTTCGTGATCGTCGGCGCGGGCTCGGCCGGCTGCGCGATGGCCCATCGCCTCTCGGAGGACGGACGGCACTCGGTGCTGGTGCTGGAGCATGGCGGGTCCGACGCCGGGCCGCTGATCCGGATGCCGGCCGCGCTCTCCTACCCGATGAACATGGCGCGCTACGACTGGGGCTACCGCTCGGAGCCCGAGCCCCATCTCGGGGGCCGGCGCCTCGCCTGCCCGCGCGGCAAGGTGATCGGCGGCTCCTCCTCGATCAACGGCATGGTCTATGTCCGCGGCCACGCGCGGGACTTCGACGCCTGGGAGGCGGCGGGCGCGGCCGGCTGGGCCTTCGCGGACGTGCTGCCCTATTACAGGCGGATGGAGGACTGGCGGGACGGCGGGCATGGCGGCGACCCCGCCTGGCGCGGGCAGGGCGGCCCGCTCACCGTGTCGCGCGGGCGGCGCGACAACCCGCTGGTTGAGGCCTTCGTCGAGGCCGGGCGGCAGGCCGGCTGGCAGCTGACGGCGGACTACAACGGCGAGAAGCAGGAGGGCTTCGGCCCGATGGAGGCGACGATCCGCGACGGGCGGCGCTGGTCGGCCGCGAGGGCCTATCTGAGGCCCGCCCTCCGGCGGCCCAACTGCCGGCTCGTGCGCGCGCTCGCCTGTCGCGTGGCGATCGAGGACGGCCGCGCCACGGGCGTCGAGATCGCCCGCGGCGGGCGGATCGAGACCGTCCGGGCCGCGCGCGAGGTGATCCTCGCCGCCTCCTCGATCAACTCGCCCGCGCTCCTGATGCGCTCCGGCATCGGGCCGGCCGACCATCTGGCCGAGCACGGGATCGGCGTGGTGGCCGATCGCGCGGGCGTCGGCGGCAACCTGATGGACCATCTCGAGGTCTACGTGCAGCAGGCCTGCCGCGAGCCTGTCACGCTCTTCCGGCACTGGTCGCTCCTCGGCAAGGCGCGGGTGGGCGCCGAATGGCTTCTCCGCCGGACCGGGCCCGGCGCGTCCAACCAGTTCGAGAGCGCGGCCTTCATCCGCTCGCGCGCGGGCGTCGAGTACCCGGACATCCAGTTCCACTTCCTGCCGATCGCGGTGCGCTACGACGGGCGGGCGGCGGCCGAGGGGCACGGCTTCCAGGCCCATGTCGGGCCGATGCGCTCGCCCTCGCGCGGCACGGTGCGCCTCAGCTCGGCCGATCCGGAGGCGCCGCCCGCGATCCGCTTCAACTACATGAGCCACGAGGAGGACTGGCGCGACTTCCGCGCCTGCGTGCGCGCGGCGCGCGAGATCTTCGCCCAGCCCGCCTTCGACCGCTATCGCGGGGCCGAGATCCAGCCGGGCGAGGCGGTGCGGACCGACGACGAGATCGACGCCTTCGTGCGGGATCACGCCGAGAGCGCCTATCACCCCTGCGGCACCTGCCGCATGGGCCGCGCCGACGACCCGATGGCGGTGGTCGATCCCGAGTGCCGGGTGATCGGGGTCGACCGGCTGCGGGTGGCCGACAGCTCGGTGTTCCCGACGATCCCCAACGGCAACCTCAACGGCCCCTCGATCATGGTCGGCGAGAAGGCGTCGGACCACGTCCTCGGCCGCGCGCCCCTGCCGCGGGAGAACGCCGAGCCCTGGATCCACCCGCGCTGGCGCGAGAGCGACCGCTGAGCCGCGGGCGAAACGATTGCGCGCGGGCGGTTGAAGAATCAGGCCGTTCCGCCTCTGTTGGCGGTGAGGGTCCGAGGCCGCACGTGGCCGCCGCCCGACTGCGACAAAGCGTTCCGGCAAAGGCCGGGGCGGCTGATCCATAAGAAGACGACCGACAGACCCGGCAACGGGCAGCGCAACGGACGACCCTGGGGGGATCATGGCCGCCGACCCGCCGACACCGGCTCGGGCGCGCGCCGCGCGCAGCGGCGCGAACGGGCCGGCGCTGGCGTCACGGCCCGCCGCGGCCATGCCCGGTCCGGCAAGCCGGTATGCCCCCGCCCGGATTGCGCCGCGGCGCGCGTCGGATAGCGTGCCCGCGACGGCCGACGGACCGACCGACATCCCTGACAAGGAGGACTGGCCATGACTGGAGTGGTGATCGCAGCGGCGGCGCGGACGCCCGTCGGAAGCTTCAACGGCGCGTTCGCGACCGTGCCCGCGCACGATCTCGGCACCGTCGCGATCAAGGCGGCGCTCGAGCGCGCCGGCGTCGAGGCGGGCGAGGTGAACCAGACGATCCTCGGCCAGGTGCTGACCGCGGCCCAGGGCATGAACCCCGCGCGCCAGGCGCACATCAACGCCGGGCTGCCGATCGAGTCGGCGGCCTGGGGCATCAACCAGGTCTGCGGCTCGGGGCTCCGCGCCGTCGCGCTCGGCGCGCAGCAGATCGCGCTCGGCGACGCCGGGGTGGTGATCGCCGGCGGGCAGGAGAGCATGTCGCTCAGCCCCCACGCGGCGCATCTGCGCAGCGGCCACAAGATGGGCGATCTCGGCTTCGTCGACACGATGATCCGCGACGGGCTGTGGGACGCCTTCAACGGCTACCACATGGGCAACACCGCCGAGAACGTCGCCAAGCAGTGGCAGATCAGCCGCGAGCAGCAGGACGAGTTCGCGCTGGCCAGCCAGAACAAGGCGGAGGCCGCGCAGAAGGCCGGCCGCTTCAAGGACGAGATCGCGCCTGTCACCGTGAAGCACCGCAAGGGCGAGACCGTGGTGGAGGACGACGAGTACATCCGTCACGGCGCGACGATCGAGGGCATGCAGAAGCTCCGCCCCGCCTTCGACAAGGAGGGCACGGTGACCGCGGGCAACGCGTCCGGCATCAACGACGGCGCGGCGGTGACGGTGCTGATGTCGGCCGAGGAGGCGGAGCGGCGCGGCATCGAGCCGCTCGCGCGGATCGTCTCCTACGCGACCACGGGCG